>CAYQXC010000051.1:2823-4231 GCA_964421545.1 uncultured archaeon
CTCCAGCAATTTCTGCATTAGCCAAAACTGTCTTTGTTTTATTTTTGTTCCAGTTTTCTTCTAAAAAACCACGAATTCTCCTTCTCATACTCCTCATAACTATAATTCAGCAGAAAGCTTTAAAAACCTGTCCTAAAACTGTCTAGAAAATCAATGCATCCTAACGCTCAAAGTCACATTGTCCCCAGTCACAGCAGTCCTGCTCAGCTCAACAATGTTCCCAGACTCACCAGGGGCATATTCAAAGGCAACATAAACGCTCAGTGTCCTGAAAACAATCTCAGAGGGGAAGCCTATGCTCCCAGAGGACATCTCTCCCATTACCATGTTGCCAGTGACGCCTGTCCCATTGACCTCCAGCTCCTTTGGAAACATCCACAGCATCTCATATGTCCTGTACTTCCCAGTAACAGAGCACTTCTGCCATATGTGCTTCCTGTCGTCAATCTTTGTCAATGGGTGGGAGTCGCATATCGGAGCGCTGCTCACTATGTTGTAGCTCAGACCCTCTGCCTTTCCAATGAGCTCGCCCCTGTTAATGTTGAAGAAGCACTTGTTGGATGTTCCTGTCCTGGCAGTCTCAAGTATCCTGTCGCTGCAAGCGTCAAACTGGGTCTTGATGTTGCCCACCTCGACCATGTCCATTGACTCGCCAACAGTATCAATAACCCAGGGAAGGGACATTGATACAAGAGAGACGCTGATAAGCAGTATCATGACTGCCTGCAGAACATTGAAGGGCATATTAAAATTATTTTCTTCATGAAATATAAATCATTATTACAATACCGCGTCTAGAGAAATCAGTAAAATCTCTTGTTTACTACATCATTATGTTCTCGTCTATTATGAGGCCGCACTTCCTGCAACTTACTTCCCCCATTGCCCTTGCAAACTTGCTCGAGCCGCATTCCGGACACAAAACTTTCATAATAATTTTTAAAACTATAAAACATTTAAGCTTATTCTTACTCGGAAATATAGATTTGAAAAATTATACACGGAAACATGAGTTAGAAAAGCTTTTTAAATATTTCTGAGGACAACTCATTCTTATGAAAAGGAACAAGCCCAAAAAAGTGAAAAGGTTCTCTGTTGACACGTCAGCAGTAATCAACGGCAGGGTCACGCAGCTGATTAAAGAGAAAAAACTTGACAATTCCGAGCTGATAATACCTGAATTAGTGCTGGGAGAGCTGCAAGCTCAAGCCTCCAAGGGAAGGGAGATAGGCTACATAGGTTTGGAGGAAATCAAGAGCATAAGAAAGGTGGCAAAGAAGCACAATGTGACCATAAAGTTCCTTGGGGAGAGGCAGAAATACGAGGACATTCTCTTAGCCAAGTCGGGCAGGATCGACGCGCTGATAATCGATGTAGCCAAGGCCAACAAGGCTGTTCTAATCACATC
>CAYQXC010000052.1:0-4151 GCA_964421545.1 uncultured archaeon
TAGCGCTGTGAATATAACCTTGGACATATTGTGGGTTTATCAACATTACTTTCATGAAATCACCTAAACAGGTTCCAAGCTGTTTTAATGTTCTCCACTAGAGCCGAAAGGCTCTTTATTTTGCTGAGTCTTTTGATTATGTAGCTTGGCCTAAGATAATAACTTCTGTACGCCCATCTCACCAGCTCCTGCAGTTCCTCATGGCTGAGATTTGGGAAATCAACTGTAGCTCTTCTATAAGGGTCAACTGGCTCAAAATCCTTGGTCTCGGTTGCGAACCATTTGTTCTTCTTAACTATCTTGTAAATCTCTGTTTGTGGGTGCGGTATTACAATGCCGAATGAGACAAAGTCAACATCTATCTCTTTCATCTTCTCAACTGTCTTTTCAATGCTTTTCCTTGTTTCAAGCGGGCTTGTTCCAAACAGAATGTTTATTTTCGGGTTGATGCCGTACCTTTTTAGCAGCTTTATTGACTCCTCTATTTTTTCGGCTTTCACCCCTTTCTTAACATAATCCAAAATCTTTTGGTCGAACGACTCAACTCCTATGTCAACAAATATGCAACCTGCTGATGCCATTGCCTTGACAACATCCTCCGTCAGGACATCGGCCCTAGCCAAGCAACCCCATTCCATCCTCATGTCCCTTATGCCGTTGCAGATACCAATTATCCTCTTCCCGCTGTCAATGAAGTTGTCATCAATTATAGCCACTGACTTGTATCCCTGCTTTTTCAGCAGTTTGAATTCCTTTATAACGTTTTTCGCAGATCTTGAAGTGACCCTTGGCTTGCAATGATAATGCTTCTTGTTCTCTATTTCCCTTGCGAATGTATAGCTGGATGGTATACAGTATATACACTTGCCCCAACAGTTTCTTGATGTAAGCATGACAGTAGATGGCCTGCCGGAGAGTTTCGGATTGAAATAAAGGCTCTTACTTACCAAGTGTCTTGCAGGAAATGGCAGCTTATCAAGTTGCTTGCTTGTCAAGAGAGGTCTTGGGGAATTGTCAACTACCTTTCCATTGTTCATCCAGCTTAGACCCTTGATTTTCTTGAATCTTTTTTTAGACTTTAGCTCTCTCATAAGTTCTAAAAAAGTGTACTCTGCCTCACCCCTTACCACGAAGACATGGTCATCCTTTATGAAATCTTTAGGCCTGGCAGTCGGCTCCGAGCCGAAGAAAACAATGAAAGAGTCCGGCTTGTTCTTTCTCAGCCAATTAAGCCAATACTTGTCTATTTTCTCCGCCAAGAAAACAGTATAGAAAACGTATACGTCAGACTTATCCCTTAGTAAGTTCTTCTTTAATTCACTTGGAGATATCTTTTGTGCTGGGGCGTCTATGAACTTTACCTTGTATCCTTTACTTTCTAGAATTGCGGCTGGGTAAAGCATGAATATGTTCTGCTGGAAGAAATAGCCGTAGTTGCAACCGAAGAGCCTCTCTGGACTCCTATCATTCACGGGCGTGGGTATCAAAAAAGTTACTTTCACTCTTTAACCTCTTGAAAATTTTCTTAATTTTAATAGATATTCATATTATTTATTCATAGCCTTTTTGAAGGTTTCCATACATTGGTAGGCTTTCTTTTCTTGATGAAAATTGAGGATAGAGAAGATAATGAAAAGATGAAAACCCATACAAAAAAGGCAAAGATGTCTTTAATTTCATATTTAGATATTTTCTTGAAAAATAGGGAGAGTAATTCAAAATAATATTTCCTAAGGTCTAGATTGTACTTTTCTGTTATGTTTTGCCAGCCGACAACGCCTCTAACTTTCTGCCTGTAAAGTTGGGATGTGAATGATGGGTGGCCCAGATGTATTACGACAAAATCCGGGCACCACCTTAATGAAAAGCCGCTTTCCAAAACCTTGAAAGCAAATATGGCGTCGTCGTGAATAATGTTAGGGTCCAGTTTTTTTATTATAATTCTTCTAAAACAGTGGCAGTCTATGGGGAACCTTGGAATTCCACTCAGTGGCAATTTCGACCTTTTGAATTCTGTTACAAGTCTGCTTATGAGGTTCTCCCCCCTTGCTGTAAGGCTTTTCTCTCGTTCTGTCCTAATCTTTTCTCTCAAAACAGGGTCTTTGACATATTTGAATATTTCTCTGTAGCTGGAAAATCCCCTATCGCCACAGAAGAAAACGCCCCCAACATTTTCGTCCTTAAAATATTCTGCAAGATTATAAAAGGCCCTTTCATTACCTATCCTCATGTCGGCGTCAAATTTGACGACTATGGAACCTGTAGCTTTTTTCAGCATCAAATTGAATATTCCCGTTACCCCGAGCCTCTTTTTGGAACGAACGACCTTAATTTTTTTAGGATATTTTTTTCTGTATTTTTCTGCAATGAGAAACGTGTTATCACTTCCATTGTCAACACCGATAATTATCTCCTTTTTAGGGTATCTTGTCTTCAATAAGCTCTCAATGGCGCCGCTTATCATTTTCTCCTCGTTGTGCGCAGGGACCAAAACAGAAATTTTATATGACATGTTTCTTCGCTAAGTAAAGCTCTAGATTCAAAAGATCCTGATAGGAGCCCATATCAAAATATTTACCATCAGTAAACTTGTGAGCAATTACCTTGAATCCTTCTCTTCTTGCAAGATCGAAAACATCTGTGAGCTGGTATTCTCCCCTTGTTTTTTCTATTCTTTCTATGAGATCGAAAATTATGTCTTCCATTATTACAATGCCCCAGACCCAATCAGATTCTGGGTTCTCCGGCTTATCTACAATGGAAACAATATTATCGTTTTCGACATTGACAACACCAAATTTTTGTGGATTTTCGACTTTAAACAAACCTAAAGATATGTCGGCATTTTCTCTTTTGTGTTTTTCCAAGAGTTGTTGGAATGAGTTTTGCGGTTCTATATAAGTATCTGGCATTCCGAAGAGAATAGTTTTATTTTTCGCGAAATTCTTGGCCTCCAAGACTGCCATAGCCAAACCACTAGGCTCCTCTTGAAAAAGATAGGCTGTCGGTGAGCCGAAGCTTCTACCGTTTCCATAATAGTGCATTATATCCTCCTTGTGTTTTCCAAGTATAAAAAAGACATTCGATGGGTTGCATTTACAAATACTCTCATAAATATACTGGGATATCGGCTTTGGCTTACGCTTCATTTCGCTTTTTTCTTCTATTTTCATGCTTCCCATTGGGTAAAGTTCCTTGGGAAGTGGAAATGGTTTAAGACGGCTTCCGGAACCGGCTGCGGGAATAATTGCAATTAAGTTATTTTCTTTCAATATGTTCACATCATTCTGGAACATTCTGAAGTAGTCCTTCATAAACAGGTGTCTATGATTAGCTATCCTTCTTGCTCTAGAAATGAACAGTTTGTTCTTTATATCAAACATTTCTTTAATGTAGTGAGGGCTAATTTTCTCACTCTCAACATATCCGAAAGCCCTTGCGATTCCAACCGCTCCGATTCCATCAAGCTTGTCGGCGTCGTGTATTATCTTGGCCTCCAATGTCTGCGGCTTTACGTTGCCATCGTGAGAAAGAATTATGTGTTCCAGTTCTATTATCTTGTTCTCCAATATGTCAATTTTATTTCTCTTCAGGAATTCAACAGCTTTTTCCTCATGGCCAATATTAGAGTACTTGATATGTTCTCTGGAACCGATGTCATGAAACATGGCACCGGCAAAAAGTAAGTCGTCGTCGGCATTTGTTCCCTTTGCCAGGAACTTAGCCAAATCATAAACCCTTTTTGCATGCTCGAAATTATGAGAAAATGTATTACTATCTAGCTCTTTCCTTGCTATCTCAATTATTTTTTCTCTGTCCATAAAAACAACCTTATGCCCGGTTCCTCATATATTCCTTCAGGCTTTTGAAAACAGGCTCTATCCAACCCATTTCAATTATTTTTCTGTCGCTCAATTTTCTTTTTTTCTGTATTTTAGCCCGCTTCTTCAAAGTTTTCCTTATATTTACTATATTGAAATAGTAAGCTTTAAAAATCAGTGCTATATTTTTGGGGTTTCCGCTCTTCACCAAATAAAGGGCTTCCATAATCGACAGACCGAAATTGAACAGCAATGCCTTGGGTATATTTATTATCTCAAAATTTTTTAGAATGTTCATCAATGATTTTCAAAATAGGAACAATTGTTTTT
>CAYQXC010000053.1:0-4138 GCA_964421545.1 uncultured archaeon
GACCTGTCGCATTGTCAGAATAGTTGGCGTTTCCTGTTGCATTAACCTTGTAGGGATAAGTGTTATTGCCCAACAATATGTTCTCTCCCTGGGGTGTGGTGCCGTTAGCTATATGGGTCCCATTTCTGTAAATATAAACGGTTCCAGCAGTTGCTGTTCCGGTTGCGTTGACTGCTGACGGGTAGACATATGATTTGTTTGCATTTGGGATTCCGCTAAAATAAAGAAAGACTGGATTAGAAGCTTTGTTTACTGTTATATAATAACTTGTAGTATTAGAGGAATAGTTTGAATTACCCGTTGTGTTTACTGTATAATTCCATACTCCTCCAGCCAAGATTACCAAAGTATTATTTTCTGAAGAAGCGGCAGAATCGTTACGATATAGGTTACACGTCCCAACAGAACATAGCCCTGTTGTATTTGTCTGGGTATTGTATGTAACTTCAATATTTTGATTTTGATACTCTGTTCCATTGTTGAAATATAAGTTGATTGGATTGGATGCCTGTCCTATTGTGAATGTCCAAGTATCTGTCGCATTCCAATTGCCTTTGGTGTCATTTGTATAAGATGTCCAGTTGAATGTCCCTGCAGGCAGAATAATAGAATAGTTATAGATGCCGCCACCGAAGGTCGTGTTTGACATGGAAGCGTTGTTGACCAGAACTCCTGTGGAGTTCCAGATTGTTATAAAGGCTGCGTCAACATCCACATTGTCGCTCCATGTTAAATTGAACTGGCTTGCTGTTGTTGAGGAATAGTTTGTTGGTAAGGAACTCTGATTTGCCGACCATGTTGGAACTTTGGTGTCATTAACTTCCACAGTGACAATTGTAGAGTTATAGACTCCGCTAGTGTCAAGTGTTGAGACATTAAAGTTGTAGGAGGCGCTCGCAACAGAGGGCACGCTGACATTAATAGTGAAATATCTTGTTGTTTCATTTGGGACAAAACCAATTTCTGTGGTATTGGACCATGAAAAATTTGTGGTTGTGTTTGAAAAGAATGTAGAGCTTGCAGTTGTTGCGTTGCTGTTAGATATTAGAGCAAAGCCATTTGGTAGTGTTATGCTGACTTCTGTAATGTTTCCTGTTGCATTAATGTTGACCACGGTGAAGTTAAGTATCTGGTTGGAAGTGCTCGCATTCAAACCGCTTGGAACTACAACAGATGTGAATGGTATTCCAAAAACTGGCAGAATGAAAATTAAAATCCCTATAAGAGATAAAAATACTAAAGAAAACAGACTTACTTTTCCTATAAGACCTTTCCTATTCAAACCAACACCTAAAAAATAATATTATAGACTGCCATATAAACATTAGTAGCAGTAAGAAAGTAACTTTTATGTTCTAAAAACAAGTTAATTAGATTAATGAAAAAGACCATTCTTACAATCCTTGAGGGCGACTTAGCAAGAAGCGGCGGCTTGATATTCTTGTCGAGCCTCTTCGCTAACATAGTCCTATTTTTTGCCAATCTTTTCATTGCAAATCTCTTGGGACCTGTGGATTTCGGCGTTTTCAAGGTCATCACCTACCTTTTTACATTCATACCGTTGCTGATAGAGTTTGGCATTAGTGTCAGCTTGACAAAGTACATTTCCGAATTCAAGAGCAGGAGCAGGGAAAAGCTAGGGTATTTGATCAAACGGTTTTTAGAGATTAGAATTTTAATTTATTCACTGTCAATAGCTATAATCTTGTTATTGAATGAACAGATAGCTGTAACATTTTTGGGAGAAAGCTCGCTAAGCTACCTGATACTGGCTGGTATTCTGCTGTCAGGCATGACATTTTTTAGTGTTTTCCAAGCCATAGTCCTCGGCTTTCATGAGTTCAAACTATACTCCTTATCGCAGTTCCTGACACTTTCAATCTCTGCATTTCTCGGCATTCTCTTGAGTCCATTGGGATTATTCTATATAATCGTCGGCTGGAGTTTCGGGTCTTTGATTGGAAATGCATTCAATTTGAGATTCTTCATCAGAAAAAATCTAATTAGAAAAACGAAGAAATTTGACATCAAAAAGATATTCGTAAAGTTCAGCCTTCCTGTGTATTTTGTATGGATAGTAACAAGCCTCTATGCTGTCATTATTCCCATTCTAAGCGTGTTTTTTCCCCCAGAGCCAATAGGCTACTTTTCCTTTGCCTTCCTTTTCTATTTTGCAACACTGATGATTCCAACAGCCATAGCATCCGTGGTCTTTCCAAAGGTTTCGGAACTTAACGGCTCCAAGCGCTACAGGGACGCCAAAAACATTAAAATGAAGGCCTTCATGCTGTACATTCCTGTTGTCTTGATCGGCATGCTTTTTGTTCTCCTAGCGTCAGACTGGCTTTTCAACAGCTTCTTCCAAGAATATCTGCCAAGCCTGCTCATGTTCAAGGTGCTTGTTTCACTGGGGTTGCTGTTCGGCTTCAACACCATATACACAAACTACTTGCAGGGGCTTGGCAGAATCAAAAGGTTTGCTGTTATTGTCCTAACGCAAAATATCCTGCTGTTTGCAGTCAGTTTCGGCCTTCTAAGCACGTTGTAGGAGCCAGCCAAGCTGAATCTTTTTATACTTTCTTTTCTAATTTCTGTTAGTAATTATGAGAGCGAACATTGTGAAAAAATACTGGTACCTTTTTGTGCTGCTGGCCATAGTTGCCTTCAGCTTTTACATGAGGTCAATCAACATAGTGCCTGACAGGATACTGTCCTTTGACCCTGTTTTCATGTACAGGCAGACCTTCTACATGGCCAACTGGGGCCACCTGCCTCTGTGGGACGAGATATCCTACTATGTGGGGAAAATTGTCAATTATGACTATACTGCGCCTTTGATGTTCTATTTCACCACAATACTTTTCTGGATACTAAATAGTTTCGGCATGAGCCTTCTGACAACAGCTTCCTATGCCTCGGCCCTTTATGGCGCAATAATAGCAATACCTGCTTTTTTGATTGGGAAAGAGCTCTCGAACGAGTATGGCGGCCTCTTTAGTGCCATTCTTGTGGCTTCCGCACCCCAAATCTTGGTCAGGACGTTCGGCAGCTCCTATGACACAGACCAGCTGGTCTTGTTCTTCATTCTATTCACAATATTTGCAGGGTTGTATGCCCTGAGAAAGAGAAACATAAGCAGCTTTTGCCTAGCCCTGATATCATTTTCATGTTTCATGCTGACATGGCCACTTTTCACCTACACATACGCCATAATTGTGATATTTGCTGTAATCTTCATTATCGTGAGCTTTGTTTTGAAAAGTCTCAAAAAGGTTGAGATTGACATCTTCAAAGAAATCAAAGTCATGAGCAAGATATTGGTCGGGCTTTTCATCGGGCTCTTGATAATCGGCTTCCTGACAGGGGCTGATCCTATCAAATCATTTGGCTCGCTGGCGCTTTTCTCACAGAGCCCCGAGACGTGGATTGTGAACATTTCCATTGCAGAGCTGCAGCCCTTCAGCATATTTGAACTGGGAGGGTGGATTCTGGCAATGGGCAGGTTCTCAGTGGGGGACGGGCTACTGGACTCTCTTATATTCCTCATATTCATTTTGCTGATATCATTCAGCCTTTACAGCACCTACAAAAAGAAGGATTTCCTCAGGATGTCATTCCTGATAACGCTGTTCCTGGTGGGCATATACACTACCTTCAGGGGCATAAGATTCACGGAGTTCACATCCGTGATATTTATTTCAATAATAGGCTGCGGCTTTGGGCTTTTCATGGAGAAAATAAAAAAACGTGGGAACATCATAAAATCGTTCTTCATTGGCAGCAGCATATTCCTGGCTTTGTTCATAGCAAACAGCAGCCTGCAGATGGGCCAAGGTCTGGGCCCTGACATAAGCCCGAACTGGGACAACGCATGGGAGTTCCTGAAAACAGAGACGCCTGAAGACTCTATTGTTGGAACGTGGTGGGACCCAGGTCACATGATTGCCGGCCTTGCCGAACGCAGGAACTATGCTGACGGTGCTCACTGCACTGACAGCTGCTTGTATACTATAAATGACAGGATAACAGACCTGGGAAAGATAATGGTGACTAGCAATGAGAATGTGTCTCTAGAACTGATAAGGAAATACCAGGGCACATCGTCGAAAGTGTATTGGATAGCGTCTGATGACTTGAT
>CAYQXC010000054.1:0-4091 GCA_964421545.1 uncultured archaeon
CCTTGGAATGACTCTTTGTAATTATCCTCATACTCCCTGACCGGTATTACCAAAAGATTCTTCTCCTTGCTGAACAAGAATGCCTTGTGGTCGTACAATGCCTCGGAGTAGGTTCCCCTCTCGCCGATTATGTACTTTGAGATTTCTATGGGGTTTGACACATCGCTGACATCAAATAAGGACAATTTCATTCCCTTTGTTATTCCCCTCTCCGTGGCATCCCTTCCCACCCCAATAAGGTGAGTCTCATCATAAGGATGTAGGTAATCAGACACACCAGTTATCTTGAGATAGCCTAAAACCTCTGGATTAGTTGGATTTGATAGGTCAATAACAAACAACGGGTCAACCTGCCTGAAGGTGACCATATATCCCCTGTCTCCCATAAATCTGACAGAGTGAATTCTCTCACCACTTGCAAGGTCCTCAATCTTTCCAATTATGTTCAGTTCGGAGTCAAGCACGTACAAATGGTTCAACGAGTCTGTCCTCCAGTTGTTCGTGGTTGTTGCAATCCTGAAGTTGCCGTTGTACTCGTCCATTGAGAACTGGTTCAGGGTGTAGCCAGGAACTTCTCCCCTGGTCTTGTAATCTATGGCTCCATTAAGAATTGATATCTTGTGTATGATGGTCTTCTCCAATTCTTTGGCAATCTCTTGGTAGACTTCCTCTATTTTTGCTTGCACATTCTTCATGAACTCCGCGCCCTGCTCAGGTCCGAGAGTCTCTACATATTCCTGTATAATCTCTCCTATCTCCCTCATCTTCTCATAATCCTCCTTGTCCGAGTTCATTACCTCGCTTATCTTCAGCTGGATATCAAACGGAACATTCGGGATTATTGCCTCGTTTATTATCTTGTCATAATAGTCCACTTCCCTGAGCCTTTTCGTATATACAACGTATATGTTGCTAGGTGAAACATACATGTTCTGCGTGTAGCCCATCAGGTAGGTCTTGCTGCTGAACTCCTCAGCATCATTCTGGGTGTTTATGGCAATTATGTTGGTGAAAATGTAGGAAGTGTCAGGCACGTCAAAATAGTAAATTTCGGACGCTGCTATTTTCCTTGAAACCCCGTCAGCCTCTATCATGGGCATTGGTATTGGGTCAGAGCCTCCGTAGGAGACATGCTGGTTGATCACAACATAGACATAGTCTCCTATCATCCTCGAGTCATAATAGTTGCCCTCTGCACGAACATCCCTCTTCAGGACTGGGTTGGACCTGTCAGTTATGTCATAGACTTTTACAAATGACATCTGGCTGTACCTCGGGCTTATCCCAATCTCCGGGATTCCTTCAGAGGAGTAGTAGTCTCCCCATCCAAAAACAATTAGCCTGTCGCCATTGACATAAATCTCGTTCACAGAGCCGTTGGTCTCTATCTCGGAAACTATGTTTGCATTCACAGCAGAATATGCGTCAACTATGACAACCCTTGTCCCGGAAACTGTGTAAATATACTTCCCATCATTCTTGACAATGTCCGCCTCGTCAACTCCCATTACTTGGATGTTGGTCTCCGAGTAGTCGCTGCCTTCAGCCGGGGCAGCCTTGGGAGCCTCGCCGGCTCCTGAGTCGGACTCTGCAACTGCTTGCCTTGTTGCCAGAGTAGCAACTCCTGACGTTCCGAAAGTTTCATAGCCGTAGGAGGAGTCAATATTGGACTTGATAAAATTCTCCAGCTCAGCATAAGAGGAGAATTTCTTCATCTCGCCACTCCCCTCATAAGGAGTGACGTCAACAAAATAAAAAGAACCAATGATAATGACCGCAACAGCCATGACTGCCATAACAGCAATTGAAACATTACCTTTCATAAACATCTATTTACAAACCTTACTTAAATGGGTTATTGTTTTGTTAGGTTTTTCCCTTATCATTTCTTGAATTTCTCCAAGGCTAGGTTGTGAGCTTCAACATACCTCTTGACAAGTATCTTCCAGTCAGACAGTGATGCGAGGTCCTTCACCTCGGCCTTCTTGGGTATTCTGTCCTTCCTCTTCATTATCACAACCTTCCAGAGCATTTCAGATAGGTTCTTGACATTCTCCTCGTGCGACTTCCCTTCCCTTTCTAATATCATTATTCCAGAGTCCTTTTTCAGCTCGGGCTTGATGAATATGCCGAAGCCGGCCAAGTCTGAAGTTATTGCCAGCACACCGTTCTCTGCTGCATCTAATGGAGTGTAGCCCCAAGGCTCGTAATAAGATGGGAACACCCCAAGATGTGTTCCTTGGACAGCCTGCTCATAGTTTAATCCTAGAAGTTTGTCTGTTGATGAGAGATAGGACGGGTAGAATATCACCTTTACCTTGTCGTCCTTCTTGTTCAACAGGCTGTTCTTCCTGAAGCCCTCTATTATCGGGTCCCCCTCATAGTTTATGTTGAAAACGCTCAAGGGAGGGTTGCCCCTTTTCTTGAATGCCATAACCTTTCTTTTCAATTCCTCCATGAATTCCTTTCTGAATACGGTCCCGGTCTTGGGCATCCTGCCCTTGACCAAAGAAGTTATTATCATCTCCTCTATCCAGGGTAGCTCGTCCTTAAGCTCTTCCTGCATGTCCTCGAACAGCCGGATGTTCTCAAGTATGTCTATGTTCGGCCCAGAGCTTCCCCTTGCAACAAAGAAGAAGGCAAAGACGTTTCTCCTTATGCCGTGCTTTTTCATTCTCTCGTTCAACAGCCCCAGCGCGTCAATGAATATGTCGTATCCCTTGTTCCTGAACTCATACCTTCCTGATGTGAACATCAGCATGCAGTCCCACAAGTCAGTCTCGTAGTAAGGGCCGAAGTAAGCATTTAAGAAGTCCTTGATTTTCTTCCTGTACTTCCTGTGGGATATTGATATCTCCTCTATTGTCGGGAACTTAGAAGAGTCGAGGCCGTTGGGAAGAGTTATGTCAGGCTTCCTTCCCAGAATGTATTCTGCCTCCTTGGCAGTTATGTCTGAGACAGTTGTGAACACATCACAATTCTCAGTGCATGCCTTTTCAAGCAAATGCTTTGCCTGCACCCCGTACTTGTAGGACCTTTTCGGGTCTATTGGCTTGCCGCTGCTCACTTCAGAGTACAGGTCCTCATCGTTTCCAGCTATTGTCCTGCCAAGGACAGTTGCGTGTGTCGTGAAAACAGTGGGAACGCTTTTCTTCAGGTAAAGCATGCCAGTCCCTGAAAGCCACTCGTGGAACTGGCAGACAACTTTCTGGTCTTTCATTTTTGGTATCAGCTTTTCCAGGAGCATGCCCACTGCAGTTGACCAGACAATGGGCTCGTCAAAGTCATAGCTGGCATTCCAGGAATCAACCTTGTAGTCCTTCCACAAGTTCTCCTTTATCTCTTTTGACTTTTCCATCATTCCGAAATAATCAATGAGTATGACATTAGGTTTGCCCGGGATGAGCCACTTGCCGTAAAAGCATTTTATCCCCTGCTTCTCCAGCTCAGAAAAAATCTTCTTCATGAAGACCGGTGGCTTGTGTTTCATTGTTTCCAGAACAGCTCTCTCCTTGAAGTAGGGCCCTATTGCAAAATAATTGTCCTTGTACTTCTCAACCATCCTTGCTGCCTTTGTCTTCATAACAGCGTAGATGCCGCCGACCTTGTTGCATACCTCAAAGGCAACCTCGAACAGCGCGTCTGCTTCTGGGTTCATTTCAATCTCCTTTTTATGTCCTGCAGGATGTTCATGTAGTTTATGAAGGCGTCGTAGGGCGAGTTGTACGGGTTGAAGTACTTGTGCACGTCGCCGTCGGCGAACCACTTGGTGCACATGTAGTAGAAGTGGTCGGAGGTCTGGAGCTTCCGCCAGTCGCTGATGATGCCGAGGTCCTCGCTGGCCTTGACCGACTCTTCGAGGCGGTACAGCTCGTGCAGGGCGTTGGACTGCATCGCGTTGCCCAGCCACGCGGACAGGTCGCGCTCGGTGTCGGCCCAACTGATCATGTGGGGCACGTCGATCTGTCCGACGGGCTCGTAGGCGTCCATGGCGGCCGCGGGGGTGGCGAAGTTGTTGTCCGGGTGCTTGAGGACCTCCTCGGGCAGGTGCCACATGAAGTCGAAGATCCCCGTGTCGGCCCACTGGTGTT
>CAYQXC010000055.1:0-4064 GCA_964421545.1 uncultured archaeon
GCAAGAAAGAGGTATTTGAAGACATAAGAAAGATTGTTGAGGAATCATTTAAGGAAAAGTAGCATTTGTTAAATTGGTCTCGTTTGTCATGTTGCCCATTCCCGCTTTGGTCGCTTCTTCTGTTGCTGCCCTTTGGGCTATTGGGGCTGAAAGCGCTTCTCCACTGTCAGCTGGCATGCCCGCATAGTTGTTGTACATTAGAATGCTTGCAGAAAAAATAATTATGATAGTTATGCTTAAGACCAGAACAAACTGAACAGGGTATTTGGGCTTTACAAGATTCTCTCCCTTTTTTGTTAAGGAATAATAAATCCACTTGTGCCCTGTCTCCTCTCTTCTTATAAGACTGGCTTTTTCCAACTTATTCAAGTGCTCGGTGACAGTTGATGTGGCCAGACGCAGTTCCTTGGAAAGTTCAGAGGGAGTCTTCCTTCTTTTGCCAAGGCTTTTCAGAATATCCAGTCTGGTGTCAGCTGCCAGGGCCTTTAATGTCTTTCTGTCTATTTCCATAACTCTAGTTTATCAAGTGGATTTATAAAAACTTTAGAATTGTTAGGCCTGGACCGAATCATCCTTTTCCGTGTACTCGTCGAAGAATTTCTTGATGTCCTCAGGCTTTTCCAAACCGAAATAGTTGGCAAACTCCTTTGTGGGGACCAAGGCCTTTGTTCTGCCTTGCTTGATTGTGTTCACCAGCCCTCTCTCCTTTAATCTTTTAACATACTCGTATGTCCTGTTACCTATGACTTTGACAATTTCCGACTGTGTGATCGGCTGCTTGTATGCGACTAAAGCAAGAACCCTTAACAAGCCTCTACCCAAGTCCTTGTAGGGGGTCAGTTTTCTAACTAGGGGATCAAGTTTCGGCTTGACCCTTATCTGGTAGCCTCTGGGTGTTTCTAAAACATAGATGCCGTGCTCCGAACTTCCCAGTTCCTTCTTGAAGGCCTCGACAACCTCCCTTATCTTCTCAGGCTCCTCATTGAACATCTTTGACATTTGCTTGATTGTCACAGGCTCGTTGGCCATGTACAGGGCCGCCTCGACAACTGACTTTAATTTTTGCTCCTTCATTCTCTTACCTTCACCATTATCTCTTTGAACAGCTCGTTCTGCATCAAGTTGATCTTCCCGTCCTGCGACAAGTGCAAAAGGGGAATCAATGTTTCGACTATCTCCTTCCTGCCCCACCTCTTGACCAGCCTTGAAAACTCTATGTTGTCAACGTCAACCAAAGCCTGATTGATGTCTGTTAATAGTTTGTCTATTCTTTTTGTTATATCTTCCTCTGCAATGGGCATTGCAAAGTCAACAGCCTTCTTGACCCTTCTCCTTCTCTCAACCCTCCTGTCCTGGACATCATAGGCCTTCTTCAGGGCTGAAATTAACTCGTCTAGGGAAACGTTCCTCAGGGGGATCCTCTTGATTGGAGGGTTCAATGGAGGAACCTCAGCCAGAATCCTCAGCATGTCGTCAGGCTCTTTCTCAGATTCAGGAATTAAAACCTTCTCCCCTTTTTCAGCCAAGACATCCGACTTCATTCTTAACAAGATTGAAGCTATGAGGATGAACCTTGCTGGTATTCTCAGATCATTCTCCTCTACTTTCTTCAGGTAGTCGAGAAAAACATCGGAGAGCCTTATTATGTCAACTGACCAGGGATCCATGCCCTCCTCAGCAACGATTTTAACAATAACGTCTTCCCAGCTGGGCTCGGAAACCATCAAATCAATGAGTTGTTTGTCAGTTAGCATCTTGTTCTAATAAAGCTTTAATAGGAATATCTTATAAATTTATCTAGAGTCTTATGAGAAAAAATGTTGTTATAATGGGAGCAGCTGGGAGGGACTACCACAACTTCAACATGTACTTCAGGGACAATAAAAATTACAAGGTTGTGGCTTTCACGCACGCCCAGATACCGTACATTGTCAACAAGTTCTATCCGAAAGTCCTTGCAGGCAAGCTCTATCCAAGGGGGATTCCAATATTCCCGGAGAGCATGCTGCCCAAGCTCATTGACAAGTACAAGGTTGACGAGGTTGTTCTCGCTTACTCGGACTTGACGCATATGGATGTCATGGAAAAGGCGTCCATAGTGATGTCTCATGGAGCTGACTTCAAGCTAATGGGCCCGAATACTACAATGCTCAAGTCAAAGAAGTTTGTAATCTCTGTGTGCGGTGTCAGGACTGGCTCTGGCAAGTCACCAACTTCCAGAAGAATATGCAGGATACTTAGGTCCAGGGGGATAAAGTTCGTTGTGATAAGGCACCCGATGCCCTATGGTGACTTGAAGGACATGATTGTGCAGAGGTTTGCCTCAAGGGATGACTTGGACAATTACAACTCGACCATTGAGGAAAGGGAGGAGTATGAACTTCATATTGAAGAGGGCGACATACTCTATGCTGGTGTTGATTATGGTAAGATACTGAAAAGAGCTGAAAGGGAGGCTGACGTAATTGTGTGGGATGGAGGCAACAATGACTTGCCTTTCATCAAGCCTGACCTCCACATAGTTGTTGCTGATGCCAGAAGGCCTGGTCATGAACTGATGTACTATCCCGGCGAGACAAACCTGAGGATGGCTGATGTTGTCATTGTCAACAAGATAGACACTGCCAACCCGCTGGATGTCCAGACTGTGATAAAGAATGTCAAGTACGTTAACAGGAAGGCCAAGATAATCAGAGGCGCCATGCCGCCTTTTGTTGACAGGCCCGAGCTTGTCAAGAGAAGGAGGGTGTTGTGCGTAGAGGACGGGCCGTCTTTGACTCACGGCGGCTTGGGGTTCGGGGTTGCGAGTATTGTCGCCAAGAACCTTGGAGCCTATATAATTAATCCGAGAAGCCAGGCTGTCGGCTCGATAAAGGAAACATTTGTCAAGTTTCCGCATCTCGGAGCTGTGCTGCCTGCCATGGGCTATTCCAAAAAGCAGATAGCTGAATTAGAACAGACAATAAACAAGGTTGACTGCGACACTGTTCTCATAGGAACTCCCATTGACTTGAGGAACTTGATAAACATAAACAAGCCCTCTGTTAGGGTTAGATACGAACTGAGAGAAATCAGCAAGCCGGATCTTGAGGACATTGTAGACAGGGCTGTCAGGAAAGTTTAGCTGTTCTTTTCTTCTCGTTTTCCTTTATTGAATCCAAAATAGCATTACAGACATTGTCTCTCTCATAAGTCTTTACATTCAATATCTGCACTGTTTTATCTTGTGGGGAAACGCCCGGTTTATTTTGCAGTTTGCATTCTATATCCCCGTTAAGGTCCCTTATCACAAAATATTCTTGTGGAATATTCTCGGGCTTGGGGCTATAAATGATTATAGGCACGTATTCTGTCACTACATTTTCCCTTGTGCTGTAATAATTGTGTATTTGGAAGTCTGCCATGAAGCTGTCCAAATTGGTTACAATGCTCTTGTTAGTGTTAAGCAAGAAATACCCGAAGGGCTTTAATTCCATGTGATGCGCAAGGCTTACCTGCGCTTCCTTTTTCATCATTTAATCATCTCTTTAATAACTGATAGATAGTAAATTTTAAATACCTATCTGGAGAGCTTGTAGCAATAAATATCCTCGAAGGAGATGTGCACCTTTTCTAGAAGTTTGAAGGAGAAGCCGTTCTCCCTGATTATTTGGTCTATCTTGTCCTTGTTTGTCAAGGAGGAGAAGACTAGGAGTATGATTCCTTTGTCGGCAAGGAACCCCTTTGCCTGTTTCAGGAAGCGTTCTATTGTTTCATGGCCTTGCTTTCCCCCGTCCAGGGCAGGGTCTTTTTCTCCATCGCTGGGAAGGTAGGGGGCGTTGAAGATTATGGTGTCGAACTTTCCCCTGACATTGGAGAAGAGGTCCGACTGGATGAAGGTTATGTTCTTGTCCTTGATGACTGCCTCGGGGTTGATATCGACTGCTGTGACTGACTCTGCGTTTAACGCAGCCTTGGCCTGTATTCCCGAACCTGCACCCATGTCGAGAACTCTGCCTTTGGCCAGCTTCTTTACGTATTTCTCCAGAAGGATAGAAGCCGTTATGCAGCAGCCCGTCGATCAC
>CAYQXC010000056.1:0-4034 GCA_964421545.1 uncultured archaeon
CACTTGGTGCACATGTAGTAGAAGTGGTCGGATGTCTGCAATAATCTCCAGACATGCAACAGCTTGGGATCTTTCTTAACTAGGTCTTTGAGCTTTGACATCTGCTCGAAAGCCATTTTCTGCATGCCGTTCTCCAGCCAGGCTGACGTGTCCCTCTGCACGTCCGCCCATGACAGTATGTACGGAACATCTATTGTTCCCACTGGCTTGTACGACCTGACAACCTCTGAGGGCGTCTTGAAGTCAAGGTTCCTGTATTTCAATATCTCATGGGGAAGAACTTTCAGGAACTCGAATATCCCCGTGTCCTCCCACTGGTGCTCGCCGAATGTCTCATAATCAATAAACAGGTTAATGCAGTCTCCCTGGCATGCGGACAGCCAGGAGGCATACTTGTCAGCTGTCAGCGGGTACTGCTCCCACCATTTTGCAGAGAACCTGAAGCCTATGTCGTCGCTCAGCTTGTAATTCCTGAGAAGGGCAACCAGACTCTCACAGTCTTTGGGCTTGTACAGATAATTGGAAGACCTCCATCCAAGTATGTTCTCATGGCCCTCTGTTATTATTCCCTTGTATCCCATATCCTCTATTATCTTTGCTATCTGGTTGGAGTACATTGCCTCTGTGTTCCTGAATACTTCTGGCTTCTGGTTGAAGGTGTCACTTATCAAATCCCTGTGCAGCTCTATCTGGTTCTTGAATTCCTCCATTGAGAAAAGCGCAGCCAGAGAGTGATAATAGGTTTCATTAAGAAATTCAACGCAGCCTGTTTTTGAAAGCTCAACAAAAGACTCCAAGACCTCGGGCGCAAAGTTCTTGCACTGCTCCACAAAGACTCCCGTTAAACTAAAAGATACCTTGAACTTCTTTCCCAGCTGGTCTATCAGATTCAAGAGGGCCCTGTTTGTGGGCAGATAGCATTTGCTGGAGACCCTCTTGAAGTACCTGCTGTTCTTCTCGTTGTCAAAGTAGGGGGCGTTCTGGGTAAAGACAGTGAACTTGTTAAGCCTTATAGGTTGGTGTATCTGGAAATAAAAACATACTGAGGTCATTACAATCTCCCGTAAACAGCTATTGTCTGCTCAGCTACCTTGTCCCAGCCGAAATTTTTTAATTCAGAAAAAGAGTTTCTCCTCATGCATTCCCCCACAACTGGATAGTCAAGCATGCAGATTATCTTGTTGGCCATTTCATGCGTGTCCCAATAATCAACTTTAAAACAGTGCATGACCCTTTCTGAAACCCCGGCGTTCTTGGAAACAATGACAGGCGTCCCAGAGGCAATGGCTTCAAGGGCTGTTATGCCGAACGGCTCTGCGACTGACGGCATGACATAGATGTTGGCTACTGAATATGCATAGTGCAATTCCTCTTCTGACAGATGTCCAGTGAACACGACATTGTCCATGATGCCCATGCCAATTGCCATTCTTATCAGCTCTGGCATCTGGTCTCCTTGGCCTGCAATAACAAACAGCACATCCTTCTTCTTTTCCAGGACTTTTGCAGCAGTGTGCAAGAAAAAGTAGGGACCCTTCTGGTTGGTAAGCCTTCCCAGGAAAAGCACCATGTTCCTGTTTCCCTTTTTTGTGATTCCGAAGAACTTTGCGTAGTCAATGCCATTGTATATTACAGTGATCTTGCTCTCGTCCCCTCCGTACCTGTCTATGAGCTGCCTCTTCATCTGCTTGCTGACTGTGATGACAGCGTCAGCCTCCTTAAGCCCCAGCCTCTCTATGTCAACAATGTTGCTCATAGGAAAGATATTGGCTGTCCTGTCATGCTCTGTTGAGTGCACAGTGAACACAAGGGGCTTGCCTGTCATGTGCTTCAGGGCAATCCCTGCAGTGACTGTTATCCAGTCATGGCAGTGTATCATGTCA
Organism: uncultured archaeon; assembly: GCA_964421545.1. Lineage (GTDB taxonomy): Archaea > Aenigmatarchaeota > Aenigmatarchaeia > Aenigmatarchaeales > Aenigmatarchaeaceae > JAFGAZ01. Next base: position 1,884 of record CAYQXC010000056.1, read on the forward strand.
AAGTCCCTTTTCATTGCAAGCTCAATGCACTTCCTGTTAAATGCCTTGACCTCGTCAAAGAAGTTCCAGCCATAGCCCTCCTCGAATACTGTTGCTGGCTTAACGCTGTTGTAGGGGTTGCGTACTGCGCTTCCAACTTCCACGACCTCGACATTCTCCAGATTGTAATTGACATTCTTTTCTCTCTTGGGAACAAACAGCAGAACATTGACGCCCTTCCTGCCGAGGTTCTTGACAAGCTCATAGCAGTGAGTACCAAGACCTCCAGTCTTGGCTGGAGGAAATTCCCAACCTAAGACAAGTACTCGCATCAGACCATCCTTTTATCTAAAATTCGCTAAATTTTAGATGAATTTAATCTAAAATTTAAAGCATTAAATATATGGGTAAAGCTTATATTAAAGATTTGATAAATGAGGTATATAAAGAGGGATATGATGGCAAGAGTTGTTTCAGACGATCAGGCTTTCTGGTTCTGCACAAAGGAAGGCACAACAGAGTTTGTTGCTCACAGCTTGGATGAATTGAATAAATGCTTCAGAAAAGCTCCCATGAAGTCCATAAAGTTCCATTTCAGGAACGGCAAGAACGACTTTGAGGCCTGGCTCAGGAATGTTATGGAGGAGCACTACATGGCAGACAGTGTCGCGAGGATAAAGGAAGAGTTCTCCAAGGGCTATCTGAAGGGAGTTGCCCTGAGAAAGACCTTGGCAAAGTCCCTGAGGCAATGAGTTGATATTATTCTAACAAAAATGGAATACCTTTAAATATATTTAATCTATAACTGATTAAAATGAAACTAATATGCTCAAGCTGTGGGGAGAGCGTTGTGGGGCAGGAAGGCTTTGTCAAGTTCTCATGCCCTGCATGCGGAGAGGGAGTCATAATCAGGTGCAGCAAGTGCAGGAAATTATCAAACCCCTACAAGTGTTCTATATGCAATTTCGAGGGTCCATGATGGGTGATGTTGGAGTTACTTTTAAGATAATGCCCGAGTCTGTTGAGACAGACATTGAGAAGATAAAGGAAGAAATCAACAAGAAGATTGAGATAAAGGACTCTAAGGTTGAGGCAATAGCTTTCGGTTTAAAGGCTCTTAAAATTCTTGTTGTCATTCCCGATAAAGGTGTTGACCAGCTGAAGGACGACATAGCAAAGATAGATGGCATTTCTGAAGTAGAAGTAGAGTCCTCGTCTATTATTTAGTCACTCTAAAGTAGTTATTTAAATCTAAGCACTCAATGTTTAAATAGTTTGAAGGATATTCAACTTTTACAAAATAGGAGGTAATGGAAATGGTAGAATTCATAACAAAAGAGACAAAAGAAGTCAAGTTCGGAAACAACAAGTTCTTGGAAGTAGCAAGAAAAATTGCAAAGACACCAGAGAGTGAGAACGAATTCATTTCAATTTCTAAGGGATTCATCACACCTATGGGTCAGAAAAGATTCAAGAACGCTTTGGGTTTTCCAGCTGAAGAAGAAATAAAGAATCAATTAGTAGAAGCTTTGAAAGCAATCTAATTTGATAAACTTGATTTGAAATTTAGAAGTCGATCAGAAATGAGATGAGACTAAACTTTCTTTTTACCTTCGCATGCCTTGCAGCCGACAGGCAGCCTGCATTTGATGCACACAACAGCCCCGCATACAGGGCAGCTCTGTGTTGCTATGCCGCCGCAAACGCTGCAAATACCTATTTTCATGGAATCACTTTAACTTTAGTTTTGACAGCAAACTTAAATATTTATCAACCCTTTCAACCTCATTTTCAAGGATTTTCAGGGTGTTCAAGACTCTCTTATCTTCTTTATCTTTGCCGTTATTTAAGCTTTTCTTGTACTTGTTGAACTTGGCCTTTGTGTCGTCTATGCTTTTTTGTATTCTGATCATGAACGCCCTCTTCAGGCCTTCCAGCAAGCTTCCCTGTAGCTCGACATAAAGCTTTCTGTCCCCGACTTTCTTTATTTTCTTTATCATGCCCAGGAATTCCAGAAGGTCTAGGCTCAGCGATATCGTTGAAAGTGAGTAGCCTGTTTTCTTTGACAGCTCGTTGAGGGAGAGCTTCTTGTCCGAGACCAGAAGCGCGGCGGTGTCGCCTTCGCGTCCGGCAGCGTCAGGCCTGTCACCAGCACGCGCACGGGCACGGAGA
>CAYQXC010000057.1:0-3932 GCA_964421545.1 uncultured archaeon
TTGGACGAATTGGAAGAGATATACTCACAAGGATATGGAACCTGCATCATAGTTGACGATAACTTCACCCTGATTCCGAAAAGGGTTATCCAGATATGCAGGGGAATAAGGAAGAGAAAAATAAAAATGAATTTCCATTGCGAGGGAAGGGTTGACAGGACATCTCCTGAAGTCTTAAGAGAAATGAAGAAAGCAGGATTCTCCACCATATATTTTGGAATGGAGAACGGTTTGCAAAAGGTCCTTGATTACTATAAGAAAGGCATTACAGTTGAACAAATTAAAAGTGCTGTAAGGAATGTGAAAAAGGCTAGGATGAATGCCATAGGCTCCTTTATAATAGGCTCCCCAATTGAGACCAAGGAAGATGTGATAAGAACACTTGAGTTTGCCACTGACCTAAAGATAGGACTCCAGATAAATATACTGGAACTTGTCCCAGGATCAGAGATATGGATGGATAATATTAAGGAAATGGGTAAGGATGACTGGAAGAAGGCGCATTTCATAACGGAATTTTATGACAACTTATCAAGAGAGGATCTCCTTTATTTCAGGGACTTGGGCTACAAGATGCTGTCTGAGAAGTGGATGACTAAAAGCTCTTTGAAGGAATTGCCTAGCTTGATGACAAGCTATAACATAAAGGTGATTTTATCAAACATTTTCAAAGACCCGATTTTGTTTGCAAAAAGGGTGAAAAAAATTTACAAGGAAGGTCTCCTTCCTTTCAAGATGAAAGTATGAAATACAAAAGGTTCAAGCAAATCAAGAACCAGAGAAGGAAGATAGCAGAAGAGAGAATAGAGATACTTGGAGAAATGGTAAAGAGGAAGCCGGAGTTCGAAAAGAGGTATAAAGAACTAATAAAAAGGATAGCTGAGAAATATAGAATAAACATTTAAATATTAAAGACTTAAAGTGAGTTTATGAAACAAGTGCCGCCGCAGAAAATTGTGGACAGAGTGTCTGAGAGACTTAAGAAGGACGAGAACATCAAGCCTCCAGAGTGGTCCAAGTTCGTGAAGACAGGCTTGTCAAGCGAAAGGCCGCCTGTGCAGGAGGACTGGTGGTTTTCCAGGTCCGCGGCCATTCTTAGGAGGATTTATGTTAAAGGGCCAGTTGGTACGCAGAGGCTGAGGACATCTTTGGGAGGCAGAAGAAGAAGGGGGCACAAGCCTGCCCATCGCGCCAAGGCCGGTGGAAAAATAATAAGAACAATTCTCCAGCAGCTAGAAAAGGCTGGTTATGTTAAAACAGTTGAGAAGCCCAAGAAGGGAAGGGCGATAACTTCCAAGGGCCAGAAGCTTTTGGAAAAGGCAGCAAGGTAGATAAGATGGAGAACGAAGAGGTCAAGCAGTTCGAGAACATAAAGAACCAGACCCTCAGGAAGGTCCTTTCCAAAAACGCCCTTGAAAGGCTTGGCAGGGTCAAGCTGGCAAACCCTGTGCTTGCGACTCAGTTGGAGATGTATCTGCTTCAGGCTTATCAGGCTGGACAGCTAAAGGGAAACATTGACGATAAAAAGCTGAAACAAATTTTAAGTGTTTTAGTTCCTAAAAAGAGGAAGACCAAAATCAAGAGAAAGTGATTTCATGCCCAGGGCAAAACCATTAGCAAAAAAACTAAGACTGATAGCTGCTGGCAAGAAGAAGCCTGCACCCAGATGGGCTGATCTCAAGAAGCATGGCAAGAGGGCTAGGACAAGAAGGATTCCTGTTCATGCTACAAAGCACTGGAGAAGGGGAAGACTAAAGAAATAGAATTCTCTTTCCAACTTTCTTCAATTTGTTCTCATAACGTTTCCTGTATATTCCGAATAGTTTCAATATCTTCCTGACAAACGGATGGTCTAAAAATTTATCTAGTTTATTCAACTTTTCCATCACAGCTAATAATCCCAGTGTCTCTAATCCATATATTAATGGAATATGGAATGAGAAACTATTTGCATAATTATAACTTCCACTACCAATAATTATTACTTCAAATACCAAGTCTGCGACAACAGCCAATATAGCCAATAAGAGAGCACTTTCTCTGTTTCTGTCTGAAATGTTTGTTATGCCCCACAGTCCAACCACTATTGCAAAAGGCATCATATCAGACACCGGTTCTTGGTATAACTCTCTGATATACATTAGCAATGCGACCAATATCAGGATATAGAGAATACCATTTGCTTTTATCGGAATCTTGATTTTTTTTATGTTTAGAAATATGAGTCTGGCAATAACTCCGGCTGAAAAAAATAAAAAGACTAATTCTATGGGTATCAAATCAAAAATAAAATAAATGGATTCATTATAAGTCCAGTGCCCGTTTAATGTACCAAAATATTCAAAAATAAAATCTGTAAATGCAGCAATAAAACCTATTTCCCAATACTTTATAATTTCCTTAAAGTTCTTGTTCTTGAAAAGCAAGAGCAACAACAGCATTGAAAATACTATTGCAGATACTGATAATATTGTCAAGTAATCTAACATGATTGATACCTAATTACTTATTGATATTTTATCTACCTCAAATACTTTTCTTTTTCATTACATTAACAATTTCATCTCTTCCATTCTTTTCTTAGCATCAATTGATCTTCTGAACAAGTGCCAGAAAACTTTCTGCAGCCACTCTATCCACTTCTCATCGTATATGTGATAAAGGATGAACAGCTTGTGCTTCATCTCGTCCTTTGCATAGTCTTGGGGGTCAAGTATCTCCTTGAACGACGCTTCCTTGCTGTCAATTATGGTTGTTCTTAATGGCTGGTAGCAGTGCTTTATCTCAACAGCATTGTAGCCTATTCTGTCATTTATCGAGAGAACATCTTGGATATTGCTTATTCCAGCCAGCTCCACTCTTGACAGTATTTTTGAGGAGACCTTTTTCCTTCCAAGCTCTTCCAATATGTCCCTTATCCTTTTGTCATGATCCCTTACATTGCTGAAAGTCAGGTTTCCGGAGAAAAATAGTATCTGCTTTTCAGCGCTCCTTAACCTGTTCACAAAATCCTTGGTATTTGAGGTTGAGTTGTACTCACTCTCGCTCAGAACCCTCATTTCCTTCTTGTTCCTGTCAACGAACTGGAATATTTCCGAGGGGCTGAAGTCCTTCTTGCTCTTGCCAAACACTATCTGCTTGAAAAGCCTCTCCTGGATGTCGGAGGCGTGGAACTTCTTTATGTTGTTCCAGAACACGACCTTCAGCGAGCCTCTGGTTCCTCCCCTGAAGACCCTTGCTGATATGGTTCCCTGCTCTTTTTCTATTTTTTCCACGTACCTGTTGGCTGTTCTCCAGTTAATATTAATGTACTTCGCTATCTCGTTGATGCTTCTGGGCTTGGAATAGACGAATTCATTGATTTTCTTAATGGTTTCCTTGGTCAGGACCATGCTAATAATATACAACTGTATGTATAAAAAAGTGTGTGTAATACATAATATTTATACAACTAAAAAGAAATAAATGGTGAAAACATGTCCATACATCCAGAGATAATTAAAATGACACATGAAGTGTTTCCAAGGATAGCTGAATTTATAATTCGGGAAGAAAGGGGAAAGGGAGTTCCGGAGCCGCAGATACATGAATACTTTCACAAGCTAAGCCAGGAGGGAAGTGTGGAAGGCCTGACATTCAGATACGGGATACTGGAAAGGCCATGGAGCACACAATTAGAAATTGCCATAACAAACAATATTAAAGGATGTAGATTGGTTGATTCTGGCAATTCTTGCATATACCTCACTAGATATGGCAGAAGTTTAGTGGACAAAAAATAGGATGTTTTTTACTATTTGAACCGAGTTAACTTTATATATTTAATGTTCCAATTAATTCTTGATAAAAATGACTACAGCTACATATCTTGGGCAACATCACGCCAAAGTTCGTAAGATTAGTCTTAATCCTAATGTAAGAGGTAGGGATCA
>CAYQXC010000058.1:0-3893 GCA_964421545.1 uncultured archaeon
TGAAAAAGACATAAAAGTATTGTCTGAAAGAACTGCTTTGGCTGATTGTAAAAACATGGTTTGGATGGGTACTTTCGTTGCAAGGGGACAGGCCAAGGCAGTTGTCACTGCAACAGGCATCAATACAGCATTTGGTAAAATAGCCCAAGACATAGAAAAAATAAAAAGAGTAAAGGGACATTTTAAAGAAAAGACTGACAAGCTGGCAAAACAAATGGGTGTTATTGCAGCTGTTGGTGCATCAGTAACATTCATTATCGGCTTCTTTATTAGAGGTTTTGAGTTTTTAGAAATATTCCGTTTTACCTTGGCTTCTCTTGTTTCCGGGATTCCAGAAGGATTGCCCGCGGTATTGGTAATTGTGCTTTCTATTGGTGCACATAGAATGGCAAAGAAAAATGCTATCATTAGAACATTACCATCAACAGAAACACTTGGTGTAGTAACAGTCATTATGACAGATAAGACAGGAACACTTACGGAAAATACTATGAATGTGGAAAAAATAATTTTGCCGAATGAGACCGAGATTACAGTGTCTGGAAAGGGCTGGATACCTTCTGGAAGTTTTTTCCAAGCAGAAAAAATTATTCATCCTTCAGGAAACCCCTCTTTAGCAAAACTTCTCGAGATTGCTGCTATATCCAGCGATGCTGAGCTTTTAAGAGAAAAGGATCGCTATGAAATTATCGGAGACCCAACTGAAGCTGCCCTTACTGTCTTAGCAGAAAAGGCAGGATTGAAAAAAGAAAAAATATTAGAAAAAGTAAAAGAAATAGACGAACTGCCCTTTAGTCAAAATTTGAGGTGCGAGGCTTCTCTTTTAATTTTTCCAGAAAAATCTAAAAAGAAAGAAGTTTATGTTGTCGGTGCTCCTGAAGCTATTCTCAATCATTCCGCATACGTTCTTGAAAACAATAAATGTAAAAAAATAACTAAAAAACAGCGTGAAGATATTTCAGCTCAAGTAGAGCAATTAACAAAAAAAACAATGAGAGTTCTTGCTTTAGCCTATAAAGAAGTGCCACAACATATAGATGGCTTATCAGAAGATTTAGTTAGTAAGCTTGTTTTTGTTGGTATTGTTGGTATGAAGGATCCTCCAAGGCCAGAAGTGAAAGAAGCTATTGTCAAAGCCAAGAAAGCTGGCATTAGAATTATTATGACAACAGGTGACCATAAAGGCACGGCTGTTGCAATCGCCAAAGAAGTCGGTCTTATTGACAAAAAATCAAAAAGCAGATATCCTGAAGCTTTCACAGGCCAAGAATTATCAGAATTGTCAGAAAAGGAATTTGAAGATGTAGTAAAAAATGTTTCTGTTTTTGCTCGTTTAACGCCAAACATGAAGTTAAGGATTGCTGAAACATTACAAAAACAGGGTCATGTTGTTGCAATGACAGGAGATGGTGTGAACGATGCACCTGCCCTGAAAAAAGCAGATGTTGGTATTGCAATGGGGATAATTGGCACCGATGTGTCTAGAGAATCTAGTGAGATTGTGCTTGCTGATGATAATTTTGCTTCTATTGTTAGTGCAATAGAAGAAGGAAGAATTGTTTTTAAAAATACCCGTCAGGCAAGTTCTTTCCTTGTCACCACCAGTTTTGCGGAAGATATAGCTATTATAACTACAATGCTTTTCGGTCTGCCTTTGCCTCTGTTGCCCGTTCAGATACTCTGGCTCAACTTGGTCACAGATGGCGTCTCTGATGTTGCATTGGCTGCTGAACCAGGTCATGGAGATGTCTTGGAGGAAGCGCCGCGAAAATCCAAAGAGGGTATCTTGTCAAAGGAGATAATACCGTTTCTACTTTTAATGACCTGTATTATGGTCGTTTTTACGCTAGCTATTTTCAATAGTTATCTGCCTCAGGGAGAAGAGAAGGCGCGAACAGGAGCTTTTGTCGTTATGGCGTTCACCCAACTCTTTAACGTTCTTAACATGCGTTCTCTTAAGAAATCCATTTTCAAGATAGGCTTCTTTAGCAACAGGTACATTGTCGTATCTCTGCTAATCTCAATCACACTTTTGCTTATGGTGATATATACGCCGTTTTTCCAAACCATATTCCAGTTCGTCTCTCTGAGCTTTGTGGAATTATTAACAATATTCCTTCTATCGTCCACGGTCTTCTGGTTTGGCGAGCTATACAAATTTATAAAGAAATGAGTTTGAGTATAAAAAAGTGTCAAACAAATACTACAAAACTTTTTATTCGAATTAAACAATTAATAACTATGGTTTTAGCCAAGGCTTTTGTCTGTGTTAAATGTGGAAAGACACATAAACCAGAAGAAAGTTTAATCAAATGTAAAGAGTGTAGCGGGCCTTTAGACATTATTTACGATTACAAAAAAATAGAGGAAGTAATACTCAAAGAATCGTTTGTAAGGGAAGCTCCATGGCACTGGAAATACTGGATGTTCTATCCTTTGGTTGACTTATCCAAGAAAGTCACTCTGATTGAAGGTGGCACTCCTCTTATAAAATCTAATTATTTTTCCAACAAATGCAGGGAGGTGTGGCTAAAATTCGAAGGTCTGAATCCAACTGGGAGCTTCAAAGACAGGGGAACAACTGTTGAGGTCTCTAAAGCAGTAGAATTGGGAATGAAACAAGTCTGTTGTGCTTCTACAGGAAACATGGGCGCTTCTGTTGCTGCTTACTGTGCTAAGGCAGGAATAAGATGTGTTATATTCCTTCCTAGAAATTTTGCTGGCCCAAAGATAAAACAGATACAGACTTATGGCGCTAAAATAATAAGAGTCAAGGGAGGCTATTCCCAAGCAGCAAAGGAATGTGAAATATATTCTAAAAAAACCGGCGCTTATTTAATGGGTGATTATGCTTACCGAGAAGAAGGAGAGAAATCTGTTGGTTTCGAGATTGCTGATCAAATGAATTGGAAATCTCCTGATTATGTTATCTGTCCGATGGGTAATGGGACTTTGATATATGCAATATGGGACGCTTTTAACGATTTGAAGAGAGTTGGTTTGATTGCCAAGTTACCAAAAATGATTGGAATACAAGCGTCGGGCTGTACACCAATATATGATGCTTTCAAAAAGGGAAGGAAGACGATAGAACCTATAGAAAAACCAAAAACCATTGCAACTGCAATGGAGTGTGAAGATCCTTTGGATGGACTGAAAGCATTGAATGCATTGAGAGAATCAAAAGGTATGGCTGAAAAGGTAACAGACCAAGAGATGATAAAGGCAATTAAACTATTGGCAAGCAAGGAGGGGCTTTATGTTGAACCTGCTGGTGCTGCTTCTACTGCTGGATTGTTGAAATTAAAGAAGTTGAAAGGAAAAATAGTGTGTATTCTGACTGGTCATGGCCTGAAAGATCCTTTCTAACTGTTAATTTTGTCATTAGTATGTTATTCTGGCAAGATAGTTAATAATAAGAACTGGGTTTAGTAAAATAAGGTTATGATACAGACTTTTTTCGCAGCCCTGTTTTTTATATTGGGGCTCTCCTTTACCATACATTCGTTTTTCTACGAGAAGAAGAACCTTATTTTCTTAATCGGCTTGATGGTCTTCTCAGTCATATCGCTTTTCTACTGGTACATCTCAATACTTGTCATTGTTCTCTTTGCCCTTTACAAGAAGTTTGACTTCGGCGAGTTTGCCACGCTCAATATGTTTACTGCGGTTCTCATGGCTTGGTTCTTCCTGAACCTTTTCCTGCTGGACTTGGGCATCTCCTTTTATATGATAGCAATGGCCTCCTTGGTTGCAATGTCCCTGCTGGCTATATTCGGCATATTTGAGCAGAAGCTGAAGAAGTACATCCTAATATCAAACGTAATCCAGATACTTTTTGTTGTCCTTGACCTCTCGGTCACCAAGATGCTGGAAAAAATGGGAGTCCTGAG
>CAYQXC010000059.1:0-3841 GCA_964421545.1 uncultured archaeon
TCCCGACATTCTGGTTCAGGTTGCCGTTAATGTAAAGGCTTGTTGGGTTGGATGCGTTATTTATAACATAAGTATCTGCAGATGTAGCGTTCCATCTATCAGCAGAATCATTTGCAAACCATTGATATGTATAGCCTGAACTTGAAGCAAGGTCAGTAATTGTTTTATAATAAACATTGCCAGACTTTGAGACCTCGCTTGCCAGATAAGAATAATTTGAACCGTCGAACTCTAATATAACATCATCCACACTGCTTCTTGCATCTGTCCAAGTTACGTTGAATTGGTATGAAGCACCGAGTGAATATGTTGCTCCTGAGGCGGGACTGGTTGCTGTGCCAGAATATGCAGGAGCATTTCTATCTATTGTTGCTTGTAAAGGAACATCTTCTGTTCCATTATATCCAGAACGATCTACATAATCATAAACCTCAAAATAATATACAATTACTGTTCCGTCTGGATATGTTCCGGTATTAGAAAGGTCCACATCAACTGTACAAGTTGGACTCGTCCCAGCACAACTTGACATTGATTCAGAATTATAGCTACCAGCACCCTGTATCTTATAATAGAGCGTACCATTCTTTACACCGGATCCAGTCTCTGTTACTTCTATAGAGAAGGTTTGTGATGAAGTCCCCTGTATATAAGAATTGTTAGGGGGTGTAGGCGTTGCCAGAGCAGGATCGGTTAAATCAACAGTCAGTGTCCTATTAGAATTAGTCCAATCCTCGTTACCTGCAGAATCGTTACAATATACACCCCATATCTGTTTGCCCTCAGCCAATGTCACTTCAATACTCCAATTGGAGTTGTTTGAGGGGGTAGAATTAGTCTGGTTGGCATGCCATGTGCCGGTCCAGTTGCCCCAAAGCTGCATGAAGTCAGGTGGAGTTGTTCCATCAGTACATTTCAGTATAAAGGTTATTGACTGGGATGATGAATTGTAATTGTCCACGGGGCTCTGCTGGGAAGCAGTGGGATCTGTATTGTCAATTGTTATGTTGTAATTTGTCACGGTTACATTGTGGCTCCAGTCTGTCTCATTGGTCACATTGGCTGTAATGTTATAAACACCGTCCAGTATACCGGAAGTTGTGTCCCATGCATAAGTGCACTCAGTGCCGGCACAGGTTGTGTTGGTTACTATATTATATAGGAAGTTATTGGAGGTGTTTGAATAGAAAAAGCTGGCATTGATATTGTCAGTGCTGCTGGTGACATTAACAGTGACTGTGCCCGCTTGATACGTATCATTAGCAGGACTTGCAAGGGTCACGTCTCCCGAATCTAGGCTGGCAAATACGGGCAAAACAAAAATTAGAACTGCCACAATTACCAAAAATATTACCGAGAATATACTTACCTTGCCTAAAAAACCTTTTTTGTTCAAAAAAACCCCTGTTTCACATTTCGTAATATTAATTATTACAAAATACGTATATTTAAATGTAATATATGTTATTACACATATAGTTTTTTTCAAAAAAATACACAGAAAAATGATTTTCTCTTCGTTAATTATTTAAATTGTCGAAATTAACTAAATAAAATGAGCAAACTAAAGAAAGGTTTGGTAGTCATTGGCCTGACAAACCTAGAAGCCGATGTTTACCTAAAACTCTTAAAGCTGAAAAAGGCCAGGGTAAGCCAGCTTGCCAAGGCGACCAAAATAACCAGAACCCAGCTCTACCCCCTTCTAGAAAAGCTGGTGAAAAAGGGCGTGGTAGAGAAAATTGACAAGAAGGTCATAATCTACAAGGCAGTGGAGACTGACAAGATAATATCCCTTCTTCACAAATGGAAAAGGGAGCAGCTAAATCTTTTGAATGATATTGAATCGAGTCTTGAAAAGAAGTAGACTCTATTTCTCGGCTCTGAACTCGCAGTGAGGATGACCCTCTATTTTGCATTTGCTGCTTTCAAAATGCAATTTTTTGTCAATGTTACTGAACAGACCTGTCAACAGGCCAGCTACCCAATGACATGAAGGTTTCCTGTTCTTAGAGCATGAGACTGTAAAAGGCGATCCGATCATTTTTACAACAAAGAATTCTTCTGTTCTGTTTCCTATTTCAAATTTTCCATAATCAGTTGAATTCAATGTCTCAATTATCTTTTCTATCTTATTCTCTGTTCCTCTGACACCCTTGACGCAATGTTCAAAGAAATCATTTCCTGCTGTTATTCCCATATTTTTCATGACAGAAGGCATGTCAATGCCTTTGGCTCTCGTTATCTCACCCTTCATCTCCATCAGGGTCTTGGCTTCCGGTATTACCACGACCCTTAGTTTTTCCCTTTCCATATAATCAATTCCTAGGGTTTAGGTAACGTTAATTATAAACGTCAGTACATATAAAGATTATATCTTATGTTTAAACATATTAATAAAATATATAAATAAAGTATAAGAATACTTTAACATGAGAGCCCCCCTAATCTTTGACACTACTCTGAGAGACGGGGAGCAGATGCCTTCTGTTGTCTTCAGACCAGAGGAAAAAATAGAGCTTGCCAGGAAATTTGACGAGTTTGGCGTTAATTACATTGACCTGATGCCTGTTGTGTCAGAGAGTGAGAGATATGTTGCAAAAACGCTTGTCAAGGACAGGCTTGATGCTGAATTATCCGCACTTACAAGGCTAAAAGAGCGTGATATTAATGCTGCACTAGAATGCGATATTCCAAGGGTTTTGCTCTTTACATCACTTTCTGATATTCAAAGGAATTACAAACTAAGAATCAGCAGAGAGAAGAACCTAGAAAGGTCCCTAGAAATGATTGACAGAGCCCGCGAGCATGGTTTGTCTGTGGATTTTGGAGGGGAGGACACATCGCGCCTGTATTTAGAAGACCCAGATTATCTTGTATATTTTGTCAATCAGATAAAGGGAAAGGTGGATTATTTCTTTCCTGCAGACACAATAAGTTGCTTGCTTCCTTATGAGACCTATGATTTTGTTAAATATATAAAAGAAAATTGTGGCTGTCCAGTTGCATTACATTCTCACAATGACCTAGGTTTGGCAACAGCCAATACACTTGAAGGCATAAGGGCTGGAGCAGATGTTTTCTCTGGTACCTTCACTGGAATAGGGGAAAGGGCTGGAAATGCTCCAATAGAGGAGGTTTGTGCTGCACTAAAAGCAAAGGGAGTTGATATGAATGTAAAATACGAGATGTTGGATGAGATTTGTGATCTAGTGGGAAAATATTCTGGCGTTTATCTCCAAAAGCACAAGCCAGTTATTGGTGAAAATGCTTTTTCTCATGAGAGTGGAATCCACATAAGTGCTATAATCAAAGACCCGAAAACCTACGAGTTCATTGAGCCGGAGTCTGTAGGAAGGAAAAGGAGGTTCTTGTTTGGCAAGCATAGTGGCAGAACTGGCTTAAGACATGTTTTAAGAGATTATAGTCCATCTGACGAGGAAATAAACTATTTACTCAAAGAATTGAAAACTCTGTCAGAAATAAACAAAAGGACTTTTTCTGAGCAGGAGACTGTCAGACTATACGAAACTTCATTTAAACGTCTTGAGGTGTGTCAATGAAGGAAATAATCAAAGATTTGTCAGAATTCATCAGGTTTAAAATATGTGTTTTTGCAACTGCCATTGGGCTATGTGGCTATTTAATGTTTAATCCGCTAAATATAAGTTTAATTTTTGTTGCATTGACATCATTTTTTGGATGTGCAGGAGCTTATTCTCTTAATAATATAAAAGATAAAAAAGAGGATTCAATTAACAGAAATAGAGTTAGTCCTTTTGTTTTTTGTAAAAAGTCTTTTTTAATTGTCCTTTTTTGTTTTTCTTTGGGAGTTATTTTTTCA
>CAYQXC010000060.1:0-3828 GCA_964421545.1 uncultured archaeon
CCAAGTAATCTTCGCGATTGTATCCATATTCCGTTGGATTTATTCGACCCCCAAATGTGTAGATTTTATCATCATAGACAGCAACTGCAAAATCACATCTTGGAGATGGCATAGGTTCTCTAGTATCCCAACTATCATTTTCTGGATCATAAACTTCGTTAGTTGCAAGAACCCCATGTTGAGTCGGGTTAACTCCGACTCCTCCAATAGCATAAATTTTGTTTTCTACTACTGCAATCCCAAATCTGGACCTTGCAGTTGGCATTGATTCTTTGGTTGTCCAAGAACTCTCCTCCGTTGCGTTTACTTTCAAGACCACAAAAAAAGGAATAATGCCCGTAGAGAAAGCCAGTAACAGGACAAACACAGAAGTCAGGAACTTTCTTGTTCCCCATTTCAATTAAAAACCCCATTAAGTTTGTAGTTGAATATTCATAAAAGCGTTTTTGTCAAGAAAACTTGACCAAAGATTAGTCAAGAAACTTTGACCATGACTTGAAGGCATAGTAAATTAAGAATCAGTCGTTTCACGGCAACAGAAAACAACTACAAAAAATTGAGGGGTTTCCTCCCAACAACCAAAAAAGGGAGGAGAAATTGTTTTATTTTCTTCTTTTTTTGATGACTACTGTTACGATGGCGATTGCGATTATGGTTGCGGTTGTTGCAACTGACATATAGGCGATAGTTGGTTGATTCGGGTTTTCTTCTATTTTTGTAGACTCGGTCTTTAAATCAGCATTTGGTAAGAGACCTCCAGCTGCTTGGTTAGTGCAGAAGGAGACTTCTCCAGAATCAGCCCATATTCCAACTAATAGACCATAAACACTGCCTGGATATGTCTGATTGAGATACAACATAACAGTCCAAAAAGGATACAGCGTAAACTCTCTTGGGGAGGTGGTCAATTCTGCAACTGTACGATCTTCAGTTACATTGAAACCGCTTATTTCAAACTCACCTGGCATAGTGTATGAGTAATTTTCTATGTGATTCATTGCAATGTTGATGGCTTGTTCTTCCGAAATGTTAACATCTGTGTTACCTATTGTGTAGAGTCCTCGATTGTCACTCATGCTAAAGAACGCCCCGTTACTAAAAGTAATCTCTAGTTTCGTGTAGTCGGCGCCATTGACGGTGTATACCCAACTAAATGATGTTTGATCCACTAACCCCCAACTGAATGATGTTTGATTCGCCAAATTAGAAGCTTTTACGTTACGTGTGGTTAGCTTGATGTTGCCTGAAGTTACACTCATGTTTTTTGTTGAATTGACATTAATTAGGGACTTTTTCATTTCTTCTAAATTGTCTCCAGTGTAGGTCTGGTATTTCTCAAGAAATCCTTCGGCAGCGTCACTCAGTTTAGCGTATGGGCGGTCGCTAATAACTGACCCCTTTTTTGTTTCTACTCTGCAGTAAGTTATAACATTATTTATAATCATGCAACTTACATCAAGCACGCTTTCTTTTGATTCCAAGGTATATGTTACAAGTTCTGAGGCAACACCGCCTGATAGAAAGGATGGCATCTGGGTCTCGTGATATTTCTCAAATGTTACATTATATTGTGAAATGTCAACAGGAAGCACATTCTCTATAAAAGCCAAAGTTATGTCTTGAGCAGTTGATGTTGCTGAGTATGCTGCTACAGAAAACGTTCCAAAGGATGTGAGAACTGCGATTAGAATTAAGGTCACATAAATCTTTTTGATTGAGGACTTCATTTTACTTTGACTCCTTTAGTCAGGCAAACCCAGAGCTCCGTTGCCCCAACCGACCAATTCCCCGTATTCGCTGCTGTAGTAGAAAGGAACGGAACCTATTTGGTATGATACATAGTCAAGGCTAGCAGCTATTGAATATCCTTCACACAAGTAATCGAAGAGCAAATGTGCATATGCCCAACCATAATAGGGGTACTGCCATGTTATAGTACTTTCGAATTGAGGTGATTGCCAACTCCATCCTAGATAAATGTAGTCTCCGCTGCTTCCGTAATAATCCATGTCATTGTTTCTGGTGAAGGCATAGGGCATCCCCACTGATCCATTAATGTCACTCCATGATGGATAACTTTGGGCAGAAGCGCAATGCCAAATAAACACAAAATAGTTTTCGTTTCCCGCAGTGTATGGTAAAATATGATTCGAATCCTCGGCTCCCTTTGCATACTCCCAATTTTCGGCGTATTCCAAGAGCTTAAAGTGATCGCCCCCTTCTGGAGGGTAATTATCCTCCCCCCACGGAACGCAGTGACCTTTTGAAAAAATTGCTGCATGGTCAGTATTAGCCGTCAAACTGTATATCCATGAACCCCACGTATAATAGTGTACCGAGCTGTTGTAGAGAAAATAGTTCAAATCATTATCGCCGTAATCGCTTAGCATATCATGAATACTATCGCAAGTCTGATAGGATAACCATATCTCATATGAAGTGTCAGGTCCATCAGGCGGAGGTATATAGCAGTTGGGGCAGAAGACTGCGGTACCGCCTTCATATGCATTAACAGTTGTTGTACTAATTGATGGTATAGTCAAGAAAAGCACGCTTAGCAATAGCACGCTCCCAATATTTGTGATTTTTCTCATTGTTTTCTCTCCATGTTTTTTCATTTGTTGTTCTCTTTCTGCCCTTCAATTAGGGCTAGGCGGTGACACGCCTCCAAGGCAGTCAGCCTTGGCTTAAATAGCCATCCCAAATTACCGATAAAAAACAAATAAAAATAAGTTGGCTGGCAGTAATAACCCATTCAATTTACCCCATATTGACGGTAAATTTTGTAAAACAACATGTAAAAAAAAGATAAGTGTTTAAATTCGTATTTTTTATTTATCTAACCCTATAAAAAAAGCAAGGTCAGCCTTTTTCCTTGCCCAAAAAAGGGCACACTAGATTAAGAAATGCATCAAAAAATCAATTATTCGTCGATTTTTTCAACAATCTCTGTTTACCGATTATTGCCTCAAAGAGCGCAATAAAAAGTAATGGCATTATGGTCCATGAGGGAAACTCTGGGATTTCGTTTACGAGCGGGTAATTGTCTTTGTTTTTTTCATCTATAACGTAAGGTGTATCCCATATTCCTGAATTCTCTATCTCCGTGGCATTGGTGTATCTTTCTTTATAGTCACTCCAATGGTTTCCTTCAGCACCGTTATCCAAGAAGTTGGCATATCCAGAAACTAAAGTATTCCCTTGCTGGCCCGCGCCATTTTTGAGGAAGTTGTTATGATAAACAATGTTGTCAGAAGAAAAATAAAAGGTGATGCCTCCATAGGCGTTGCCTGTTAGGTTGTTTCCATTTATGCTGTTGTTGGAAGAATCCCAGAGGTTGATGCCAAAACCGTTGTTTGCTATTTTGTTTTCACTTATACTGTTATAGTTGGAATAGGACCCCAACACGATGCCGTTACCGTTGTCTGTTATGTTATTTCCGCTTATGCTGTTGTAGTTGGAGGAGTAGAGGTAGATGCCATCACCATGGTTTTCTGTTATGTTGTTTCCGTTGATGTGGTTGTTGGAAGAGGAGTTGAGCATGATACCATAACCGAAGGTTTTGATTTGGGTATTCCGAACTGCCACGTTTTCTCTCCCAAACAAGTATATCCCAGTTCCAATTTCAGCTTGAAGCGTGTAGCCGTTTCCATCTATTGTTATGTTGTTTTTCTCCACAACTATGGAGCCATTAATGTTGCCCGTTAAGGTGTAAACGTTCACTTCTCTATGAATCTTGTCTGTTCCCTCAACGGAGCCGTCAGCTCTGATGTAGATTGTGTTTTCCGCTTTTACTACTCCAATTTGTGAACTAGAAATCACAACAGA
>CAYQXC010000061.1:0-3754 GCA_964421545.1 uncultured archaeon
TTTTCATCTTTTGTTTTCTCGTATAAATTCATATAACATTGTCCTATTAGACGGTCATCATGAAAACAGGGACTCCCTCTACAATAAAATGGAACGATTTTGTCACAAGCTTCGGGCATGAATTCGGATATTTCAAAGTAACATTTATTCTGAAGTCCTTGATCACCAATTTTTTCACAAAACGAAATATCTTTATTTTCTATTGCTTTCTTTGTAAGCGCATCTGAAGATTCCATTATGCAAGCAGATGCCAAAAAAACTATCAAAATAGTTATAAATGTTAGAAATTTCATATAGTAAATTTAGTTTTCCGTTATTAAATATAATTGATTGTGCTTAGAGTGTAATAAAAGAAGATTTAATAAGATTCTTTATCAACTTTTTTTATGAAATTCGTAGCGTTTACCACAAAGGGACTGGAGCATATAACAGAAAAGGAAATCAAATCAGTTATTCCAACAGCATCAATCATAGAAATAATGACAAAACGAATAGCCTTCTTGGTAAATGATAATCTGAAGAGTATTCTTGAACTTAAAACAGCTGACGATGTTCATGTTTTAGTCAAATCTTTTAACGATGTTGATGGGCTCGATGAAGATTTTATTCTAAGAAATCTTCCCTCAAAAGAAATTAAAGAATCTCTAAATCTCATTTCTCAGCTTCGTGATTTAAAAAATAATTTTTCGCTCACCTTATCCAAATACAGGAACGACAATATTGATTTGGATTCCGTTAAATCAGACGTTAGTAAAGTCTTAGAAAAGAATCTAGAAATGGAGTATACTCCTTTCAATCATACCAACTTTGATGTTCGCATTCACATAGAGGAATCAAATGTTTCCTTTTCCTGTAAAATACCGATTGTCAGCCTATATAGGAGACTGTATAGAGACTTTGAACAAAAAGGTGCACTGAAACCAAGCATAGCAGCAAGTCTATGTCTATTGGTTTCCCCAAACAAAGGAGAAAAGCTTGTGGATAATTTTTGCGGAACAGGAACAATACTCTGTGAAGCTGTGATACAAGGGCTGGAACCTTACGGAGGGGACATAGACAACAAAAGTATAGAGTGTGCTTTCAAAAACATGAAAAAAATTTCTGCATACTTTGAAAAAAATATAAAGGTTCTTGATGCAAAATCAACAAAATGGCCTGATTCTTATTTTGATTATGCTATTTCTAATCTGCCATGGGGGAAGCAAGTTGAATTGAAAGGTGTTGTAAAATTATACTCGGCTTCAATAGCAGAATATGCTAGAATTCTCAAAAAAGAAGGAAGTATCGTGCTACTAGGAATGAAACCTGACTTGATTGTAAAGCATCTTAAAAAGAACTTTCCAAACCATAGAATTGTAAAGTTTAAGATAGGTTTTCTTGGCCAAAATCCATGGGTTGTCTGTGCTCTTGCAAAAAATAAACCAATATTGCTTCCATATGAAAATCTAAAGTAAATTTAGAAAAGTCAGTATTTAGGATTTGACAATGGCTTCCTCGTTAGAATACACAACAACGCCCTTGTCAGTTATCTTGTAGGGGTGCAGCCTTGAAGAGTGCTTTGAGCCCCTCATCTTCCAGACAGTCATGGCCCTAGAGAACTGCGACCCCACCTGCTTGTAATATAGAACAATCACGCCGTCTGTCACAAACTCCTCAACCCCGAACCTGGAAAGACTGAGCTGGTTAGGAAGTATCTCAGAGATTAATATGGACGAGCACTCCAGCCTTCTCAGAAGGAAGGATATGTTGAAAATCATCCTCCTGATCTCAGGCGTCTCCTTGACATACAGACCCAGAGCGGATATGGAATCAATGACAACCCTCTTGGCGTTTATCTTCTTTATGTTGGTCTCTATCAGTTCGTAGATGTCCTCGATGTGGAACGGGTCGTACTTGACAAAAATTACCTTGCCCTCTTTTTCCAAGGGCTCGAAATCCCAACCATAGTTCAGACAACTCTTCTTAATGCTCTCAACAGGCTCCTCGAAAGTGACATAGACGCCGTTCTCTCCAAACTGTTTGGCGCCCTCGTAGATAAACTGGGAGGATATTGTTGTCTTTCCCGTGCCGGCTGTTCCTGTCAGAAGTGTCAAAGACCTCGGCACTAGGCCGCCGTCCATTATCTCGTCCATGCCTTTTACGCCTGTTTTCACGCGTTCTTCGGTTGGCATAATAGAATAACCTCACTGTAATTAAATAAATTTATGCCCCCGATGGGATTTGAACCCACGACCCCTTGCTTAGGAGGCAAGTGCTCTAATCCAAACTGAGCTACGGAGGCATAAGAAATAAATAGAAACTAAGAATATTTAAACAAAAATCTTGATTTGTTTTTTTGTTGTCAAGGCCCCTATCAGGGACTTTCCCAGCTCGGAGCTCTTAGAAACTTTAATCTGACCAGACCTTCCTATGGTTGCTGAGAAGAGGTACTCGTTGTCAATGTAGACATTGGCATTATTTCCAGACCTCTTCTTCTTGAAAGAGAAAACAATGTAAGCCCCTGTCTCGTGTATGTCGAACTTTATCTCCTTTCCCAAGGATTCCACCATAGGCTGGACCTCTATTGAAATCCCAAGCTTGTCCTCGATTGACTTTATTGTCTTGCCCTCCCTTCCTATCAGCTTTGGTATCACCTCGTTCCCGACCTTCACCGCGACCTTGTTTTCAGAGAGAAACTCTATTTCCGCTGAGGAATCGAACTTCCTTATCTCATTCTTGATCCTCTGTGCTGCCAGCTTTTCCATTCCTGTCACTCTCTTTTTCTTGACAGGAATAACAATAGTCTGATCGCCGTAGGTGTAAATCTCATACTCTAAATTATTTGTCTCAAAGTCCTTCACCTCGACAATGGGCCTTGCCAAGTCCGCCTCTGTCATGCCTGTTGGGACTCTGACAGTCAGTTCAAGAGAGTAGACCTTCTCCACTCTTCCGTCCTTGATGTATATTATAGTGTCAATGACATGCGGTATGACCCCCAGCTCAATCTTCCCTATGAACCTTTGTATTGCATCAACAGGATCGGTCGCATGGACAACCCCAATCATCCCAATTCCAGCAAGCCTCATGTCAGAGAATATCTCGAACTCCTTCTTCCTTCTTATGTCATCGAATATCGTGTAGTCGGGCCTTACCAGAAGCAGGATATTGGCTGTCTTCTCAAACTTCCCGTTCAAAGGGGCGTACTGTGTTATCTCCTTTGGAACCTGCAGGTCTCTGGGCTGCTCCATTGTCTTCACAATCTTCCCCTTGCTAAAATAGAACTCAGCCAATGATGCTGCCATTGTTGACTTGCCAGAGCCTGGGGGCCCCGCCAAAAGGACTCCCTCTGCCCTTTTATCCAGCCTCTGCTTCAGCTTGTCAGAAAGCTTGTAATCATCCAGAGTCAGCTTGACAGTAGGCCTCACCAGCGTTATCTCCAGCCCGTCAGAAAAGGGAGGCCTTGCAATTGCGATTCTCTTGTCCTTCAATTGCACAACAGTCGCACCGTGCTCGCCATACTCTATGAACGAATCATCCTCATACCTGGCAGAGTCGAGTATCTCTGTTGCCATTATGTCAAGCTCCTCCCGGGTCATATTCTTCTTTCTCAGTGCGACAAAGTCGACTTTCCCTGGCTTGCCCCTCTTGGCATAGGGAATGGCGTCCTCCTTCAAGTGGAGGGACATGGTGTCCTTGGTCAAGAAGTCCTCTATCTTGATCTTCTTGGCCTTTTCATAAGCCTTGAAGTACTTCACCTCGATTCCCTTGATTTCCG
>CAYQXC010000062.1:0-3740 GCA_964421545.1 uncultured archaeon
AACAAGATGTTCAACAGGCTGGAGTTTGTTGCGAACAGTGTCAAGGATATTGACATAGAAAGCGAGACAAATAAACTAATAAATAATTTGGCAACAAAGGTGTATTAGGTTATTCTTATGGCTAAAAAAATCAAAAACGTAGCTGACCTGCCCGGAGTCGGCGAGAAAGTAGGGGAGAAGCTGAAGAAGGCAGGCTACATCGACCTGATGAGCATTGCCGCAGCATCACCAAAAGAGCTGGGAGAGACAGCCAATGTCGGCGAACTGACTGCAACAAAAATAATCAATACTGCCAGGGATGAGTTGGAAATTGGTTTCGAGAAGGCAACTGAAATCTACGAGAGAAGGCAGCAAATCAAAAGGATAAAAAGCGGCAGCAAGAACCTGGATCAGTTGTTAGGCGGCGGCTTCGAGACGCAGGCTGTTGTAGAATTCCATGGAGCATTTGGTTCCGGAAAGACGCAAGCTGGCTTCCAGTTAGCTGTCAATGTACAAAAACCTGAAGATGAGGGTGGAATAGACGGCAACTGCGTTTTCCTTGACGCTGAAAGCACGTTCAGGCCTGGCAGGGTAAAGCAAATAGCAGAAGCACAGGACATGGACCCAAAGAAGGTGCTTGAAAGGATTTATGTTGCAAGATGCTACAATTCCGATCACCAGATGATAATGGCCGAGAAAATAGGGGAGATGGTAAAGGAGAAGAACATCAAGCTTGTCATTGTTGACAGCGTCACATCAAACTTCAGGGCCGACTTCTCAGGAAGGGGAGAGCTTTCAGCAAGGCAGCAAAAGCTGAACAGGCATCTGCACACACTGCAGAGGCTGGCTGACGTTTACGGTGTTGCTGTCTACATAACCAACCAGGTCATGTCAAGACCCAACATATTGTTCGGGGACCCGACAGCGCCAATAGGCGGCCACATACTCGGACACTTCTCAACACATAGATTGTATTTAAGAAGGTCAAAGGGAAACACAAGAATCGCAAGGCTGATAGACTCGCCGAACCTTCCAGCCGGAGAGACTGTTTTCCTCATAACACCTGAGGGTATAAGGGATCCTGAGGAGAAGTAAATTATGTCATATCTTATATACACATTTTTCAAAACATGGTTCTAAACATTGAACTGTCTTATTCCCGGAAGCATCTTCTTCAAGAATACCGCGAGCAAAATTGCTTGATATGTTCCTTCGTCTACAATATAAAGGGATTAATAATAAAGAAGTTGTTGTTCCCCTAGTCTTAAGGTTCTGTTTTTCCACAATATCATTTGTATTTATCAGACAATTGCTTTTTCAGCGACAATTATGAAGTCCCCGACAGATCTCACTGCAGAGAATGGAATAAGCATCCTTCCCTTGTCATCCTCGCCGAGTTTCAAGTCCATTGCCTGCCTTGTAGGCTCGGAGATAATGATGTTCATCAGCTCTCCGGACTCTGTTATGAAGTTGACATCGCCCACAATGCCGAACTTTCTTCCAGTATCCTCAGAAACTATGACTTTACCGACCATGTCTTTGGCTCTTAATTTATCTGGCATTAAATCACCTTTAGTATAATTTTAAACGAAGATATTTAAGCTTTTGTAATTTTTTTCACGAGTTTTACCACTCTGCTTTCAAGCTGTTTTTTTGTGAGATTTGAGTTGTCAATGGTGTAATCAGCATGTTTTATTGTCTCCATTATGCCGTGGCTCTTCTCAAGTTTATCCCTCTGCCTGTAATATGTGTAACTCTCACTTTTCCCAAATCTCTTCCTCTTAATGCCGCGCCTAGCTCTTGCCTCTAGAGTGGATTTTATGAAAATCACGGTTGGCTTTTGCTTAGAGTCCTCCTCCAGATACTTAAGGTGCTCGGGAGCCCTAAAGCCCTCGATTACAATAATGCCCTTTTTCGACTTCCTTATCTTTTTCCACAGCCTCTTGGAGAGCAGTCTCTCCCTTCCATTGACATTGAACCAATGAGCGATTTTTGAGTCGTTCTCAGGTGTATACTTCAGACCTCTTCGCTTGACCTCGTCCCTTATTATGTCGCCACTTTTGAAGGTTTCTGCATTGAAATTCTTCTTTATGACTTCAGCGGCGAGAGTTTTGCCAGAACCGGGAAGACCGACTATGACAATAATCTTCTTCATAGAACTAATTACACAAAATTAAAATAAAAAGAAGGAAGGACATCATCTGTGTCTTGTTATCTTACCTGGAACTACGTTTTCATACAAACCTCTAGATAGTTCGTTATTCTGAGGTATTCCTTTTGGAACCGTACCTGTTGCCACATATTTAGGACCTGTCATATATTATCACCTTTAAGTAGTATAGTTTAGCTGATATATAAATCTATGTATTCTTTACTATCAGTAAGTGATAAATATATATACTACCTCAGAGGAATAATTATTATGGTAAAATACGTCAAAGAGACAGGAAGTATAGGAGAGATTCTGAAAGCAGGAATTTCTAGTATTAAGACAAACGAGGATAGGACAATAGTTAAGACGCCTGCTGGCTCTTACGTTTTTCCAACAAAGGAGTTTAATAAGGTTGGAGGTTATGAAAGTACTTCCCCGTTATTTGCTGCAGAGATGGGTATAAACCTAGGTACAAATACAAATTATAGTGGCCAAGACTCAGATTACAAAATGGTTATAAATTCTAAGAAAACAAGCAA
This sequence comes from uncultured archaeon, assembly GCA_964421545.1. Taxonomy (GTDB): domain Archaea; phylum Aenigmatarchaeota; class Aenigmatarchaeia; order Aenigmatarchaeales; family Aenigmatarchaeaceae; genus JAFGAZ01. The sequence continues at coordinate 2,671 of CAYQXC010000062.1, forward strand.
GTTCCCACACTCCTACATTGTCTAAACTCTCACATTTCAGAGTCAATTCTCAACAAATAGCGTCTTTGTCTTAGGTGTAAGAGCGTACATGAAGGCCTTTCCCCTGCCCTCTCTCTGGACATAGCCGTCCAGCATGAGCCTTCTGAGTATATTGTTGACAGATCTTATTGCGTGTCCCTTGGACTTGTAGTTCTTCATGTCAAGCTCCTCAACTATTGTTGTAGGAGTCAACCAGTCCTTTTTAGATAACAGCTTCAGGATGTTCCTCTGCTTGAAAGGAAGGTTCCTGAATTGTTCTTCAGAAGGAGGTTTTGGCATAAAAGTAACCACAGGCTCGTTAACTCTCACTTTTGGAAGCTCGATTTCCTTGTGCTCCTCTATGTCCTTCAAGGTTATGGCGTTCATATCCTTCTCTAGGGCTGAATTGACCAATCTGTCACAGAGCTTCAGGACCTCCCTAGGGAACCCGCCAGTCCTCTTGTATATCATACTAACAGCATCATCTGTGAAAGGCAGAATACCCCTTCCCCCGGCACTTTCTATTCTCTTCTTGATAAGCTCCCTTGTCTCACTTTTATCCAAGGAAACCAAGGATATCCTTGTTGTTATTCTCTGATCCAAAGTCTCTAGCTCAGACATCTTCTCCTCCAGAACAGGCATGCCAGCCATTACCAAGCTTATGTTGTCTATCTGATCTGACAGAACCCTCAACCACTCCAGAACATCCTTGTTGGTCTCATGGGTCTCGTCCAAAAGAAATACTAGATGCTGGTCCTTGAGCTTCTTGTTAATATAATTGGGAAGATTGTAAAGGGATGGTTTTCTTCTCATCAATCTCTCCCAAAAGCTGAAACCAAAGAGATCAGTGAATAATGAAACGAATTCATCAGGATTCTCTGGAGGCTTGCTGACATAGAGTTTTGAGGCATTATAGTTGTTTTCAACCCATTTCAGGAATGTTGTCTTTCCAGCTCCTGTCCTGCCTGTTATAAGAGCAACTTTGTGCTTGTTCTCTATATGTTTCAAGGCAGCCTTGACTTGTTCCTCATAACCGACAAATAATTTTGGAT
>CAYQXC010000063.1:0-3701 GCA_964421545.1 uncultured archaeon
CAGAGGATGCAACTCCCATAGAAAATATTCTGAAGCCGGGAGTAACAACTGTGCTTGATGTTTCTTTGCAGGAGTGGAATGTGAGGAACCTGATGGTCGGGATACTTGCAAGAGAGATTTATCAGGCAAGGGTTTCCGCCAGAAGGGAGGAGGAAATAGCAATCATGGGAGGCGAGGATGTCAAGAAAGTTCCAATGACATGGATAATAATTGACGAGGTCCATAATTTCATTCCTGACAAGGGAGAGACAGCTGCAACACATGAGATGCTTACTTTAATAAAGCAGGGAAGGCAGCCTGGCATCAGTCTGGTCCTGATAACGCAGAGGCCTAACAAGCTTCATGAGGATGCCATTGCACAGGCAGACATGGTTATTTCTCACAGACTAACAGCCAAGCCTGACTTGGACGCCCTGTCAGCCATAATGCAGACCTACCTTCTCTTCGACATAAAAAAGTCAATAAGCTTCCTGCCAAAGACAAAGGGCTCGGCAGTCATACTTGATGACAACTCAGAGAGACTGTTCAATGTCCAAATAAGGCCGAGGATAAGCTGGCACGCAGGCGCTTCGCCAGTGGCCATAAAGGAAAAAGTTACTTAAGTTTAGAAGACAATTATTCTTATGAAATTTGTAGAACATTCTCTGATAAGGCCTAAGACAATAGAGTTCAGGACATACCAGGAAACTGTTCTTAACACGGCTGTGAGCAAGAACACCTTGGCTGTCCTGCCAACAGGTATGGGAAAGACAACCCTGGCAATTCTGCTGGCAGCGCACAGGCTGGAAAAATATCCCAAGTCGAAAATATTGATAATGGCCCCGACCAAGCCTCTGTGCGAGCAGCACCAGAAGACTTTCCAAAATTACATGAGAGTTCCAGAGGAGGAGATTGTCTTGGTGACAGGGATGATAAGTCCAAAGAAGAGAAGAGACCTCTACGAGTTTGCAACAGTCATAAGTGCAACGCCCCAGACAATACAGAATGACATAAGGAACGATATCATTGATTTGTACGAGTTCTCCTTGATGGTTGTGGACGAATGCCACAGGTCTGTCAAAAAGTATGCTTATCCCTTTGTTGCAAGGGCTTATATGGAAAAGTCAAAGTATCCTAGAATATTGGGACTGACAGCATCCCCGGGTTCGGAGGAGGAAAAGATAAAGAGAATATGCCAGAGTCTTTTCGTTGACTCTGTCGAGATAAGGACTGACACGGATGAGGATGTCAAGCCGTACGTAAAGGAGATTGAGACTGAGTATGTCAAGGTCGACCTTCCGGAGAATCTGAAGGAGGCGCAGGAGAACCTGAAGAAGGCTTTGAACAGCAGGCTGGGCAAGCTGAAGAAGTACAACATCCATGTGAACAACAAGAGGGAACTTTTACAAGCTCAGAAAAGAGTAAGCAGAGAGATATCAACAAGCAGGAAGCCAATAAATTTCTATCTAATTTCACTCATAGTGGAGTCAATAAAGATATGGCACACCTTGGAATTAATGGAAACGCAGAGCGTCAAGGCTGTTAGCATCTATCTGGAAAAGGTAAAGCTGAAGAAGACCAAGTCAGACAAGGGCGTCCTTAACGACCCTGAATTCATGAAGGCTGTCTCAATAATAGAGGAGTCGGAGGAGCATCCCAAGCTGATAAAACTGAAAGAGATAGTGGAAAGGGAAATCAAGAAAAATAGCGCTGTGAAGTTAATCATATTCTCCCATTTCAGGGACAACATCCACAACATATGCAGCAACTTGGACGGCATCTGCCAGCCTGTGATACTTATTGGCCAGTCTGGCGAGAGAGGCCTTTCGCAGAAGGAGCAGATAGAGGTCATCAGGGATTACAATGACAGCTATTACAATTGTTTAATTACATCACCAATAGGCGAGGAGGGTCTTCACATCCCCTCTGCTGACATAGCAATATTCTATGATTCTGTTGCCTCCGAGATAAGGACAATCCAGAGAAGGGGAAGGGTCGGGAGGACAAAGGTCGGGAAGATAATATTTCTGTTAACAAAAAAAACAAGGGACGAGGGCTACCACTGGATGTCCCAGAGAAGGGAAAGAAAGATGAAGACCATTCTGAAGAGAATGCAGAACAAAGTAAAAACAATAGAAGATTTTATTGAAAAATAATTGCCCAATTTGAGGTCCAGTCGTCTTTGATGTTTGCCGAAGCAATCACTGAATCCAGTGTCCGAGGACCTGATTTCTGACTTCTGAACAACCCCTTGGGCAATAATTAGTTTTAAAAAATTAGACTATTTAAATATAACTAATGGACAGGGTCATTATCTTTGTTGATTCAAGGGAAAACAACATCGGGGAATACTTCAAGCAGTACGGTTGTGAGGTGCAGAGGAAGATGCTGCTCTGCGCAGACTTCCTAGTATCTGACAGGGTTTGCATTGAGAGGAAGACTGTCAGTGATTTCAAAAAAAGCATAACAGACAAGAGGCTCTTCCAGCAATTGAGAAAAATGAAAGAGGACTTTGAAAAGCCAATCCTGATAATAGAAGGCAAAGAATCATTGTATGGAACATTGCAACCTAACATAATACGTGGAGCACTGTCATCAATAACAGTTGATCTGGGCGTTCCAATAATATGGACAAGGGACATGGCTGACACTGCTGGCATTGTCTACTGGATAGCCAGAAGGGAGCAGGTAATGGAAAAGAGGGAGAATGTCCTCAGGAACAAGAAGGTTCCAACAACAATCGGGGGCAAGCAGGAGTATCTTGTGTCAAGCCTGCCCAGCATCTCAGCTGTGAGGGCAAAGGCACTTCTGGAGCATTTTAAGACTCCAGAGAATATTTTCAATGCCAGTGAGGAGGAACTAAGGAAAGTGAAAGGTATAGGAAAAAAGATAGCAAAGGAAATCAGGAAAGTAATAGAGAAAAAATACAGATGAAACTACAATTTTGACATAATAAATTTTACTCTTTCTTCTATTGGCATATTGGGAACACTCACAACTTCATATCCCAATTCTGTATATGCATTTTTAATCAGTTCATTCAATTTCTTTGCTGTCTCCTCGTTCTCTATCCTAGCATAGTCTCTTTCAAATGCTAATGGTTCTAAGAAAAATATTTTTATATACCTTTTTTCTTTGCATGTCTCTAAAACTTCCTGAACATCAAAGCCGTAAAGCTGGAAATAAGCAATAGTGTCAGGTATTCCCCTGTCAAGGAATACAATTTTATCATTGGACAATTCATTTTCAAACTTTATTTTCATCTCCAATACTTTTAACTGGAATTCCTTTTCATTAACTCTAATTTCTTCCAATGTTTTACCTTCTGTCATACCTTTGTCTATTAACAGTCTCGATGATTCAGGGACAGTCTGATAGCCAATTTCTGTTAATTTAGAAATTATAGTTGTTTTCCCAGAGCTGGGACCTCCAGTTATCACATACCATCTGGATTCTCCCATAAGATAAATATTTCACTTTAACTTTATAATTATTCTTATGGCAAAACCTTTGATAGTGGGAGTGGACATAGGCACTACAACAGGCTTGGCGATATTTGACCTTGACAAGAACCTGCTGTACACGGGAAGCAAGAGAGAATTCTCAACATCAAAAATAATCAAGGAGATAATGAATTTTGGAAACCCCCTGATAATTGCAACTGACAAGAAGAAAGTTCCTTCCAGAATAAAGAAAATAGCTGCTTCTTTTGGTTCTAAGAT
>CAYQXC010000064.1:0-3685 GCA_964421545.1 uncultured archaeon
TATATTGCTGTTGAAAAGCCTGACTTGGTAATAAATGTTGTTGATGCTTCCATACTTGAAAGAAACCTGTTCTTTACTTTGCAGTTGCTTGAGCTTGACATTCCATTGATAATGGCATTAAACCAAGTGGACGTGGCAAAGAAAAAGGGAATAGCTATTAATCATAGAAAGCTCCAAAGACTTTTGGGCGTACCAGTAATTCCAACAGTGGCTGTCAAAGACATTGGAATACACGAGCTAATGGATGAGGCAATAAGAATAGCTGAGGGAAAGAGGAAAATAAAACTTCTGAAAGTAAAATACGGAAAAGAGGTTGAAACGAGAATTAGTAAAATTGCTAAATTGCTAAAAGGCATTAAAACTTCTTGAGGGAGATAAAGAGATTGAAAAAACTGTAAGCAGTGTCAACCCCAAAATAATAAAAATTGTAGAAAAATATAAAAAGGAAATCAGGCGTATTCACGGGCATTCATGTCCAATCCTTATGGCATCTGAGAGATATGAAGTTGCCAGTAAAATTGTGAAAAAAGTCCAAAAGGTAAAATCGCCTAAAAAATTGTCGTTAGAAGAGCAGCTTCATAACATAACAACCCATAAAGTATGGGGTTATCCTATAATGGTGGGCTTATTAATAGCTATGTTCTTTATAGTTTTCAGTTGTGGTGATTTTTTCTCAACACTTCTAACTGATGCTTTTGTAATAATGACCTCTGCCTTTGAAGCAACATTTGGCAGTGGGACAGTAACTAAATTAATTTTTAGCATAATAGAAGGTTTGATTGCTGGCATTACAGTTGTCCTGCCTTACATTTTGCCGTTTTATATAATACTTGGAATTCTTGAGGATTCAGGCTATCTATCAAGGATTGCATTTTTAATGGATAATTTCATGCATAAAATAGGATTGCATGGAAAGGCTTTCATACCTTTGATGCTAGGCTATGGCTGCAATGTTCCTGCATGTTTGGGGTGTAGGATAATGGAAACGCAAAGAGAAAGGCTTATTGCTGTATTTGTAACTACACTGATACCCTGTGCTGCTGTAACTACTATCATACTTGGTCTTGTGGGAAAATATGTTGGTCTGGGATGGGCAATTCTTTTGTATGTCATTGATTTGATTATTATTTTTATTCTTGGCAGAATTGCCTTTAAGGTTCTTCCAGGAGAACCTACAGGGCTTATAATGGAAATGCACCCATATAAAATGCCACATCTAAAAACAACAGCAAAGCAAGCATGGTTTAGAATAAAAGACTTTATCTATATAGCACTACCTTTGATAATTGGCAGTAGTTTCTTCATTAAAATTTTGGAGATTGCTAATCTGTTGGATCCCATTGCAAACCTCATGAGTCCAATAACCATAGGCTGGCTGGGGTTACCGGCGATTGTTGGCATTGCGTTAATCTTTGGCACATTGCGTAAAGAACTAACATTAGTAATGCTTGCAACTCTTTTTGGGACAACAAACTTCTCATTGATTTTAACACCGCTCCAGATGATAGTATTCTCTTTGGTTACAATGCTTTACATACCTTGCATAGCGACTATAGCAGCATTAATTAAAGAACTTGGTTGGAAAAAAGCATCAATCATTACTATATTTGAGATAATGTTTGCAATCTTTGTTGGCGGAATAATGTTTAGATTATTGACATTAATATTTTGACCATATTCTATTATCTACAATAGCTTAGAAAGAATCAAAGAGAATTTAAGGGTTTATTTTTTCTTTCTAAATAAACAAAATCTACTATTCCTCAAAGGGCAAATCTTTTTACAGAAATAATTCTTTTTCATACTGGAAATATAGAAAAACCAGGATTTAAGCTTCTCATTCTTTTCAAAGAAAAAAGCTTAAATATTTTAATGTTTTATTCTTTTTAGTGAGAATATGGCAGTAAGAGAAAAAACAAAGGGAAGAGTAGAAGGTACAATGATTGTAGATGATAAAAGAATTTCATATCAGGTAATAATTAGTCCCAGAGAACTCGGCACTGTAAATAAAATTGTTTTTCCTATAATTGGGTATTCTAATCTAACCGAAGAAGAACAAAAAACCTTTGAAGAAAAGATTTATGGTATTTATGGAAAAGAAAATGTTTCTTTCTTAATGGCTTAAAACTAATTTAATCAATATCAATCTGAGCCCTCTGCAACTTGCCAGAATAGTCAACATACACTGTTTTGATTTCTGAGAACTCGTCTATTCCGAGAATGCCGCCTTCTCTCGTGTTTCCTGTGTGCTTGACCCCACCGAAAGGAAGATGAACCTCTGAGCCTATTGTTGATGAATTAATATAGGTCAAGCCAGCTTCCAGTTTCTCAATTGCCTTGAAAGCCATGTTAACATTATTTGTATAGATGGAAGTGCTCAATCCATACTCAACCGAGTTGGCTATTCTAATTGCATCATTCAAGTCCTTTGCCTCAAGAATGCACACAACAGGACCGAATATCTCATCGTTTGCAATCCTCATTTCTGTTGTGCAGTCTGTGAACAGGGTAGGCTCGAAGAACCATCCCTTCATGTCAGGCACCTTCCCTCCAATCAGGAGCTTAGCGCCTTCCCTTAATCCCAATTCAGAGTATTTTTTGGACTTGTCCTGGGCAGCCTTGTTGACCAGAGGTCCGACATCAGTTGTTTTTTTCAGGCCGTTTCCCAGTTTCAGTTTCTTGATTCTCTTGACAAGCATTTTTTCAAACTTGGCCTTTACCTTGCTGTGAATTATAACCCTTGAGGCAGCTGTGCACCTCTGTCCCGTGGTCCCATAGCCTCCCCAAATTACTCCGTCCAAAGCCAAATCCAAGTCAGCATCATCCATTATAATTATAGGGTTCTTTCCCCCTAGCTCCAAGGAGACTTTCTTGATTCCAGCCTCCTTCAGAATCAAGGCTCCAGTGTCCCTGTATCCTGTGAACGAGATTGCCCTTACTTTCTCATGCTTGATTAGGTGCATCCCAGCCCTTCCCCCAGGACCTGTCACCATGTTGACAACGCCCTTCGGAACTCCTGCCTTCTCGAGAATCTCCACGAACTTTATGGCACACAATGGCGTGTCTGATGAGGGCTTGAAAACAACAGTGTTTCCGCAAATCAATGCTGGCAATATCTTCCATGACGGTATGGCAATCGGGAAGTTCCATGGAGTTATCAGGCCGCAGACTCCTATTGGCTTCCTAACAGTCATTGCGAACTTTTCCTTTAATTCAGAGGTTGTTGTATGCCCGAATAATCTCCTTCCCTCGCCTGCCATGTAGTAGGCCATGTCAATTGCTTCCTGCACATCGCCTCTTGATTCCATCAATACTTTTCCCATTTCCCTTGTCATTGTTTTTGCCAAATTCTCCTTTTCCTTTTCAAGAAGTCTTGCTACTTTGAATAGAATTTCCCCCCTTTTTGGAGGAGGAGTCTCAGACCATTTCTCAAAAGCCTTCTCAGCAGCCTCAACTGCCTTATCAATGTCCTTTTCATTGCCCTTCTGGAACTCTCCTATAATCTCGTCAGGATCAGCTGGGTTAACTCTTGTGAACAATTCACCAGAAGCAGAATCAATCCATTCTCCATTGATATATAGTTTGTACCTATCAACCATAATCCAAATTAGGATTTACCGCTATAAAAATCTTTTTAAAGTTAAAATAGATAATATAAAACGGGTCATCATGGCCGGGGAATTAG
>CAYQXC010000065.1:0-3629 GCA_964421545.1 uncultured archaeon
AATGCCAACTATTCTGATAACACGAGTGGAGTGACCTTTAATGCTACAGTCAACAGGGGAGCTCTTGTCATGACACTTGAGGCAAGCCCCTCCAATTCAGTGACATATCCCACTGAAACTACTGTAACAGGAGCAGAGAGCAACATTGGTGATAACTACACTGAATACGAACTGTGGAGGGATTCATCATTTATTGACAATAGCACATACCAGGAGATCGGGACCCTTGCTGCTGGAACCTACGTCTACAGGTTCAATTCAAGTGGTGGGGAGAACTGGACTGCCAACTCTACTGGAGTCACACTTACAATGACTGTTACGGGCTCCACATTCACACCAGGAGGAGGTGGCGGCACCATACCAACACCAACAAAGATCACAAGGACCAAGGGGAAGGCAGAAATAACCATACCCTCAGTATCGGCAAACAAGACTGTCAACATCACAATACAGAAAACAGAGGACATGGCATTCAGAAAGCTCAGCATCAATTTTGTCAATGCTGCCAATAAGGTAAAGATAACCATAACCAAGCTGGCTGGAATGCCCTCGACCATATACCAAGGAATAGAAGGCAGGGTCTACCACTACATCAATGTGGGATTGGAAAACATCACTGACGCGGGCATCAACAGAACAATCATAAGGCTTGCCGTCAACAAGAGCTGGCTGACAGACAACAGCATAAACAGTTCTAACATCAGCCTCTACAGGTGGGAGAGCACCAGATGGAGCGAGCTGCCCACATCCTATTCCTTTGATGACGCATTCGAATACTATTACGAGGCCGTGTCGCCAGGATTTTCCGTGTTTGCAATAGGAGAGTCAGGGGGAGTGCCTGAAATAGAAGAGACATGCACAGAAAGCTGGTCCTGCACAGAATGGTCAGAATGCGTCAACGCAACCCAGACAAGGACATGCACTGATTCCAACGCCTGCGGCACAGCAGCCAACAAGCCAGCTGAGTCACAAGCATGCGAGACAATTGAGGCGGAAGCCGTAGTTGAGGAGCTACCCACTGTAACGATTGTTGCAGTAGCGCTGCTGATAGTGATAGTCATTGTTGTACTAATCTTCCTCAGAAGCAGAGGTTTAATCACTGTTGGCTCTTCAAAGCAGGATTATTATTAAGATATATTTAATACATCCCCGTTCTTGGGAGCTATCGCGTCAAATCCCCTTCCCCTCAGCTCAGTAGCGAACCTTTCACAGTAGTCGCCGTGCATGCAGATTACTTTCTCAGGCCTCATCTTGTTGACAAAGTTGAACATGTCTGTTCTGCCCAAGTGAGCGGAGAAGTCGAATTTCTCTATGTTCATTTTTATTTTCAAGTCAAAACCCTCGGTGACAAACCTCCCAGTGTCAACCAAGTATCTCCCTGCTGTCTTGGGTATTAGGAAGCCAGTGAATATTATCGAGCTCTCAGGGCTGTTGTACAGGGACTTGACATAGCCAACCGAAGGCCCTCCTTCCAACAAGCCAGATGTTGTGATTATTGCGCACGGTTTCCTTGTTATCTTCTTTCTCTCGCTTTCAGATTCTATTATTCTGACATTCCTGAAGGCCTTTCTCAGGGCCTTGGCATCCCTTATGAACTCGGGATAACTCAGAGATATTTCTGTTGCCGCCCTTGCCATACCGTCCAGATAAACAGGAAAGTCGGGCTTGAATGAGTCCACGACCATGAGAATCTCGGCTGCCCTGCCTATTGCAAAGGAGGGGATAACAGCAACTCCCTCGTTGGCAATTGTTCCGGTTATAGCCTCGAAGAACTTCTTCTCCACCTCCTTTCTTGGCGGGTGGTCCCTGTTGGAATAGGTGCTCTCCATTATAAGCAAGTCAACGTCCTTGGCGTCTATCTCGGCGCCGTTCAACAATCTGGTTGAGTTGGTGTTGAAGTCAGAAGTGTAAAGTATCCTCTTGCCCCCCATTTCCAATAAGCAGCAGAAGCTTCCTGGTATGTGCCCAGCATTGTAGAATTCCATTGAATAGTCCTTGGTTTCAAGCCTTTGGCCATAGGTTATCCTGACCTCCCTCTTTTTCATCTTCCCAATATCGCTCTTGCTGAACGGCTTTTTCAGGTTCTCATAGCCAGCTATTTTCAGGCTGTCCCTTAGTAGCAGGTGCGTCAGCTCGAATGTGGTGATTGTTGACAATATGTTAGGTTTCATCCCCCTGAACAACTTGGGGGAAGCTCCGACATGGTCCAGATGGGCGTGGTTCAACACAAGAGTATCAACCTTTCTAGGCCTCAATGGAGACTCGCTTGTCTCCACCTTGACTCCGTAGTCAAAAAGTATGTTCTTCCTGCTCTCAATAAGGACGGCGTTCTTGCCCACTTCCCTGAAGCCGCCTAGGCATCTTATTTTCATAGTATTCCTAATTCTTTTCATAGCTTATTAAGTTTACTTAGAGTAGGAAAGAAGTTAGTTCTTATTTTTATAAGTTGTTACCTGAAACATGATACATTATTTTTATATCTGTTAAATATATCCCTGTTCCCTTTACCATTACGTTTGTTGTTTCCATTAGAATTCTTCTTCTCTACTACCTCTGTTAATTTATTTTTCGTGAGGATGTTTTCTAACAATTGATAAGCATCCTCTTCACTATGTCCATTATTTTGAATAATAATAATATTTTCATAGGGATAACTATTGAAACCCTTGTCAGCCGTTATAATCAAGGCTCCTGTTTGTTCGGCTATATGAACAACATTATCATCGCTCTCTCCGCGACTAGGTTTTGAAATCTCGTCTACCCTTGCTTTAACAAAATTATAAAATCCCAGAGCGCATTCGTCTACTATTACTTTATTATATTTTCTGCATTCCATACATTTCTGTAATTATTTGAGAAAATAATCTTTAAATCCGCTTCCCGGAAATTTATCTTTGTTTTATAGAAACGAAATCAATAAATTTCTATTTGAATAATTTTATTAACCTGTTTCTTCTGACAGATAAGTTAATATTTTCTTGATGGTCATTAGTTCTATGGAAAGGGCAGAGATAGGTTTTATAGGTGGTACAGGGCTTTACGATCCATCAATGCTGAAAGACTCAACCAATATTGAGATAGAAACCAAGTACGGCAAACCCTCAGACGCTTTCAATGTGGGTCTGCTGAATAGTAAGAGGGTTGCGTTTCTTGCAAGACATGGCAGGGATCATACAATACCTCCCCATGAGCTGAACTTCAAAGCCAACATCACTGGCTTTGAGAAACTAGGTATAAAGAGGATTGTCTCATGCTGTGCCGTGGGTTCCCTAAAGGAAGATTACAAGCCTGGGGACATAGTCATACCAGACCAGTTCATAGACTGGAAGAAGACAATGACAACGTTCTATAATACAGGAAGTGTGAAGCATGTTTCCTTGGCCGATCCATTCTGTCCTGAAATGAGAAAGGCTCTGTTAATAACTTGCGAGGGTTTGGGAATAAAATGCCATGACAAAGGCACATACGTCTGCATAGAGGGGCCGAGGTTCTCTACTAGGGCGGAAAGTATGATGTTTAGGAAGTTCGGGGATATAATCGGTATGACAGGCGTGCCGGAGGCTGTTTTGTCAAGAGAGAAAGAAATATGCCTTGCCATATTGGCCACTGTTACTGATTATGACGTTTGG
>CAYQXC010000066.1:0-3470 GCA_964421545.1 uncultured archaeon
GCATGTAATACATAATCCTTTTTTCTCCATGGTTACCATCCTCCTTTTATCCTGTTAACTAAAACCCCTTCTACCAGTAACAGCTTATTTCCCATTGAGAATCGCCTCTGCTTCCTGGCGATAAGCATCCATTACATAAGGGATACCTGAAATTTTCGCTGCCTCCTCGGTTAAAGCCATAAGGTCCTTTCTGGAAATGGTATCTATTCTAAAGTTTCTCGATCCAGCCATAAGCTGTTGAAGTCCGACTTTAATCTTCTGCACGAATGTATAGACACCGATAGCACCCAATGGGATATCTTTCATCTTCTTCCCGTATTTATCAGCCAACTCTTCATACAAGATGAAGATTTCTTTTTCAGTTTTGCCAAAGTCAGAGACCGTCTTTGGCAAGTCATTGTTTTTAATCCATTCGCCGATATTCTTGCCAACCATCCCCGGTATCATTAAGGCACGCCCCATACAAACCGCCTTTACATAGGGGGAACCCATTGCCAGTACTTTAAATATATGATCCTCTGTAGAAAATCCGCCAGCAATTGCAATGTCAGGCACTCGCATACCTAACTTTCTCAATTTTTCACAAAATTCGTAAGTCAAGGACTGTAAATAGAAAGTTGGTATACCCCATTCCTCCATCATTCTCCAGGGACTCATTCCGGTACCACCCGGCGCACCATCAATGGTTAAAAGGTCGATCTTAGCCTGTGAGGAATACCGGATAGCCATAGCCAATTCTCTCATAGAATAGGCTCCGGTTTTTAAGGTTATGCGTTTGAATCCAAGGTCTCTTAAGCGTTTGACTTCAGCTAAAAATGATTCCTCGGAAACAAACCCCAAGCGTGAGTGGCGCTCGAATTCCTTAATGGCGCCGTCTTTGAAAGCCTCTTGATTGGCATGAACTGATGGGTCTGGGGTAACGATATAGCCGCGGTTTTGAAGCTCAAGCGCTCTGTCCAAACCATTGACTTTTATTTCGCCACCGATACATTTAGCACCCTGTCCCCATTTTAATTCTATTGTTTGGAGGTTATGCTTTTTTCTGACATACTCAGCTACACCTAATCGCGTATCCTCCACATTCATCTGGACTAATATTTCGCCATGGCCCTGGTGAAACCTTTTGTACGTCTCTATCCGCCTGTCCATATCCGGTGACTTTTTAATCTTGCCATCTTTATCAAGTTCAAGACCGGGATCGATACCGCAAACATTTTCCCCGCAAACTAAAGTTATGCCAGAAATAGCAGCTCCAATCGCAAAATGTTCCCAATTCTTCCGGGCTATTTTTGTTGAACCAAGCGCTCCGGTAAAAACTGGGACACGCATCTTAACCTTGGTATCCCAACCGTATTCTGTTTCAGTATTTACATCAGGAAATTTCGTCGTATCAGGGCTGGCTTTGACACCATCTGGAAGTCCATTTGCACCCAATGCATATCCCTGGATATTAAGATGTGAATAATCTACAGGATAGTCCTTATCTGCTCCTGCAGTCGCATCTCCAAAAGGACCGGGATAGATTACCTCTCGGCCTCTAAATGAGGCCTTAAAGATTTCGCAACCGCCTTTACATCCATCAATACATCTGGAGCATATCCCTGAACTTGGCACAACATTTTTAGAACGATTAAATGTCCTTGTAGCGTCGTTTGCATTTGGCCTTTGTAAATTCATATCTTTTCCTCCCTTCTTTTTTAAACCTCTACCTTAACAATAAGCGAACCAATAATATCATCTCTCATATAAAGCTCTTGTTTTTACCTCCTTTCGCCTAATTATCTAAAGCTTCTGAAATCTCCTACGTTAATTTTTAATTTTTCAATTTTTGAATGAAGGGTATTGCGATTTATTCCCAAAATCTTCGCTGTCTTTAACTGATTGCCTTCTGTCTTACGCAAGACATTCTCAATCAGCGGCTTCTCAACGACGTTTAATAAAAACTTATAAAGTTTCCCTTCTTTTTCACGTAAAAAGAAATCCTCAACATCTTCAATGGCTTTGGCTAACATAAGAGATCTATTTTGACCATTTGGATTATTATCTCTATAAAAGGTAAAGCTTGCAGACTTTGCTATTTTACCCATATGATTTTAAACCTATTTTGACTTCTTCATTTCGGATGTGAGAATGATTGCCTCTGCGACCTCGCGCATAGTCTTACGACGATCCATACTAAACCTCTGAAGCTTAAGATAGGCCTCTTCTTCTGTTAAACCTTCCTCCTTTATCAAAATGCCCTTAGCACGCTCAATTCTCTTCCTACTCTCCAACTCTTCCTGAATCACCCTGCTTTTTACCATCAACTCCGTATTCTCAATAGCTACAGCTGCCTGGTTAGCTATAGATGTTAAAATATTTATCTCTGTCTCTGTAAAATCATGAAGAGAGGGAGTATAACAGTTAAGCACGCCGATTACTTTCCCTTTAACCGCCAAAGGAATGCACAAGAGAGAATAAAGACCTTCTTTTTTGGCTATATCCCCATATTTATATTCCCTTTCTTTAGTGACATCTTTGACAGTTATAGGCTTATTCTCTTTTACTACCTTGCCTGCGATGCCTTCTCCTACTTTTAAAGGTGGTTTTTTGTTATATCCTTCGCTAATGCTTTGTGTAGCCCGAATCACGAGCTCATTGGTCTTTTCATCGACAAGCATCAATGAACATATATTAGAACCCATTGCCTGAGCAGTTACAGCTACGATGAGGCGAAGGATATCCTCTAAATATAAATCAGAGGCAATAGCTTTACTTATTTTTGACAAAGCTTTAATCTGCTCTTCGTAAGGTATACTATCCATAATAGCCTCCTGCTTAATTTTTAGGCATTCGAAATCAAAAAAATATATTCCTCTTAAACTACTCCTCCGATGAATCTTCTTAAATAATCTAAATAATGGTGCAGAAGGTGAAATTTTTCCCTTAATTCTTGTGAATTGTGCTCAAGTTCCCACTCTACCCGAGTATCTTCTAAGACCTTCAGGGCATCTTTAACCAAAACCTTTACAACGGCCCTGAAACCTTCTAAGTTGTTTTCCCGCATCTGGTTTTCCACATCAGCAAGCACAGTTCTAAGCCAGGGCTCATCTTTCATAACCAGTTCACCTTCCCTTAAAATAAAAAAACGTTCCTCGCCTCTTAATTAATGAGGCTTAAGAACGTCCTCGTTCTCTTTTAGCACTAACGTTGTGCTTCTTTATTTTATGTACCCTACTAATTAATAAAGTAAAAAATCGCTTCCTTTGGTAACCCCTTTTTCTCAACCCTTCGACTACGCTCAGGGTTAATGCTGAACGAAGCCAAAGCATCAATATGCATATAATCTTCCATAAGGACGATGACTCGAAGGGCTCAATTTTACAAAATCGCTTTTTAGAATATTTTCTATTTTTAATGAAAAATAAGCACAATACTTTTTTAAATACCCCTTTAATATTTTATTATCCTCTTTATCCAAACTAAATTTT
>CAYQXC010000067.1:0-3345 GCA_964421545.1 uncultured archaeon
ACTGGATTGAGGGAGGCCCTCTACACATACGCAAGGTTCCTGGATTTGAAAAACGGTGCAAAAAAGGGATTGTGCAGGAAGTTTGAGCAGCCCTGGCTTATATGCAACACGAGATTCTCCGAGGACGCTGTCAAGTACTCGAAATGTGCGGGCCTTAATTTGGTGGGGTGGGATTATCCCAGAAAAAGCGGCTTAAGGGACTTGATGGAAAAGAACAAGCTGTATCCGATAACCATGATAAGGAAGCTTGACAGGTTCTCACAGGAAAAGCTGTCAATGGCAGGCTTTGTATTAATAAAGGATCTGACTGAATTATCTATTAAGGAGCTGCACAAGATTACAAAGATTCCCGTTAAGAGATTGAAAGCCCTTGTCAACGAGGCAGAGAGGATAACAAATGGTTGATTTAATAGGAATCATACAGCATAGCTATACTTATTTTTACAGCCAGATATCTCCGATTATAGGGGAAACTTATCTTCAGTTGTTTACCTTCACCTTCGGTCTGTTTGTTTATGCGGTGTTTGTCTGGTATTTTTACAAGACCCTCTCCAAAAGGGATCTGTTCAAGATAGACCTGGAGAAATACAATCTGCCGCACATCAAGCACAAGACCTTGGGAAAGGCGGGAAGCGTTGTTGCATATATCCTGAAGTACGGTCTCATTTTTCCGGTTTACATATTCGTC
This sequence comes from uncultured archaeon, assembly GCA_964421545.1. Taxonomy (GTDB): domain Archaea; phylum Aenigmatarchaeota; class Aenigmatarchaeia; order Aenigmatarchaeales; family Aenigmatarchaeaceae; genus JAFGAZ01. The sequence continues at coordinate 689 of CAYQXC010000067.1, forward strand.
TGGTTTTTAGTGCTGTCATTGTTTCTGCTAGTGCTGACAGAGGAGGCTGTTGTAAGCCAGATACTCATGCTTTCAATTGTGACAGTATCTGCAACAAGGGCCACTTCCTATTTCAAGGAAGACTTGTCAAACGATCTGGCAAAGCTGATACCCTTCGCGCTTCTGGCAATCTCATTGGTAGATTCTAATTTCTTTTCAACAGAAACCACAATAGCTAGACTGTCAGAGATACCCCTTCTTTGGTCTCAGATCCTAGAGTTCTTAATATTTTCAATATTGCTCGAGTGGGTTTTGAGAAGCCTCTACTTGATTAAAAGAGGAATTAGCAAGGGAAGAGCAAAAAAGAATGAAAGACCGCAAGAAATTGTTGAATCAAACTAACGGAATTCCAGTTATTTTTTCTATCAGCAGGCTGAGAGACCTCAGATCATCCCTGTCAAGCTCGTGTATATTCTTCTTTCCAGTCGCGCCTGCGACCATCTTGACTTCCTCGCTGCAGGCGTTCAGGAAATTGGCAATATTCTTAGAGGCGACATCTACCTTTAGCCTCTTCCTCAGTTCAGGGTCCTGAGTTGTGACGCCCATCGGGCATTTTCCCTTGTAGCACTGCTTGCAGTAGGTGCAGCCCATTGCCACGAGCAGGGGAAATGACATGAAAACAGCATCTGCCCCTAATGCCAAAGCCTTAGCAACATCCGCTCCCTTGTTGAACCCACCACCTACTATCAGGTCCACCTTGGAGTTCTTGCCCATGACCTTTCTTGCCTTTACAACCGCGGATAAAGCAGGCGTTCCGAAATCGTCAAGCATTATTCTCGGAGCAGCTCCAGTGCCTCCCTCCATCCCGTCTATTGCTATTACATCTGGCTCAGCCTTCAAGGCAAGCTTAACATCCTCCTCGACGTTTCCGGCGCCGAGCTTTATTATGATTGGCTTGCCGCCTGTCAATTCCCTCAACCATTTCACTCTTTTTTTCAAATCATCTATTGATTTTATGTCGGGATGGCACGGCGGCGAATGGACGTCCTGGCCCATTGGAACATTCCTTACCTTGGAAATATCCTCAGTAACCTTGTCAGCAGGCAACAGACCGCCCTGTCCAGGCTTTGCGCCTTGCCCTATCTTTATCTCTATCGCGTCTGCATTTTTCAGATAATCGTCATTAATACCGAACCTTCCAGTGGAATACTGCGCAATCAAAAGCTTCGCGTTCTCCCTTTCCTCTGGGAGCATCCCACCCTCTCCAGTGTTGGTTGTTGTTCCTGCAATTGTAGTGGCTTTTGCTATTGCTATCTTCGCTTCCTTGCTCAGAGCGCCAAAACTCATAGCGCCAGCCAGAATAGGCATTGACAGCTTTAACGGCTGTTTGGAATTCTTTCCTATGACAGTCTCAGAATTTATTTTCTCTCTAAAATAGTCTATTGGCCTTCTTGCCAGCTGGGCTGGAACGAAAACCAAGTCGTCAAAGCTTATCCTGTTTAATTTGTTTGACCTGCCTCCAGATACAAGAGGCTTGCCGCTTGCTGCCCTTAATTTTATTTCAGTTACCCACTCTTCCATGAAAACACCAATGAATTATCTATATATTGTTCTAACCTTATAAATAATCTACATGGCAGATTACGATGTTATAATTGTTGGTACAGGTCCAGCAGGCCTAGCTGCAGGAATCTACGCTGCTAGAAGAAATCTCAAGGTCCTTGTAATTGGAGAGCTTCTGGGAGGCCAGATGTCCTGGGCTCACATAATTGAGAACTATCCTGGTATAGAGCCAATGTCTGGAACAAATATTGCAGAAAAAATGAAGAACCAGGCACAGAAATTTGGCTGCGAAATAAGGATGGAGGCTGCCAAGGGTTTTGAGCTGAAGGGTGAGGTCAAGAAAATAAGTACTTCTGCAAAGGAGTACACATGCAAGGCTGTCATACTTGCCACTGGAAGCCATTACAGGAAGCTGGGCGCTGAGGGCGAGAAGGAGTTCATAGGCAAGGGAGTCTCCTACTGTGCAACATGTGACGGCCCGTTCTTCAAGGGTAAGAAGGTCGCTGTTATCGGCGGCGGGAACTCGGCTATCAATGCTGCGTTGTATCTTAACGAGATAGCATCCGAGACCTATATGATACACCGCAAGGACCAGTTTACAGCAGAGGAGACCAACCAGAAGAAACTGAAGGAAACTTCTATCAAGATAATCTGGGATTCTGTTGTTGAGAAGATAAAGGGAGACCAAGTCGTTAAAAAAATCACAATAAAGAATTTGAAGACCAATGGGACAAGTGAATTAGATGTGGACGGCATCTTTGTTGAGATAGGAGAGATACCCACGACAGACATTGTCAGCGCTGCCGGAGTGGAGGTCAACGAGAGAAACTTCATCAAGGTCAACGAGAACCTAGAAACCAATATTGAAGGAGTCTACGCAGCAGGCGATGTCACAGGCTCGTTTGCCCAGATAGTGACTGCCGCGGCAGCAGGGGCAGAGGCTGCGACAAAAGCCTACCTATATCTAAAAGGCGGGGCTTACGGGACAAAGATAACTTTCGACTACGGAGAGAAGAAGGCGAGACAATGAGGAAGTCGACCAAGAAGAAGTTGATGGGCATATTTATCTCTCTTGCATTTCTGGCCAGCATCATAACAGGAGCCATATCCTTTGT
>CAYQXC010000068.1:0-3235 GCA_964421545.1 uncultured archaeon
AAGTGCAGTTGTGAGGACAGCCTCTTGATGTTAAGATTGTGGTGAATTTTCCAATACTGAGTCTTACTCCAAACCAAGACTGGGAATAGTCATTGTCCCCCAAGAGGCTCCTGTCTGGAGGAGGAAGGGAATCTAAATCCTGAATAAAGCTCGGCTCGTTGCTTATTATTTTGCCTCTGTCACGAAGAGCCAGACCCCTGATTTTTCTCAGTTTGCTCTTATTATCCAAATTATTGACCAGCTCTGTAAAGGCAATTTCACCTTCTCCTCTAACAACAAAGTCTATGAACTTATAATTCTTCAATATTTTGTCAGCAAAGAATGTTGCGTGGATGCCACCAAGGACAATTGTAGTGTCAGGCAGCATCTGCTTTGTCTTCTCAAGCAGTTCCATTGACTTGAGAAAAATGTAGGTGGTACAGCTGAACCCCATTACATCCGGCTTCTCTTTTTTTATTCTATCTAAGAACTGCTTTTCATCCATGTTGTAGTATGCATCAATGACCTTTACTTTATGATTACTCTTTGACTTTAAATAGGAGGCCATGTACAAAAGCCCCAAAGGCGGCCAGCAATAGTCTGTCTCCCTGAAAGGTGGTGTGCACAAAACAATTTTCATAAAACCACAAAGTGCGCCGACCGGGATTCGAACCCGGATTATCAGCTTGGAAGGCTGAAGTCCTAACCATTAGACTATCGGCGCTCTAGAATAGATTTTAATTGTAATTATTTAAAAAGACTTTCTTATTTTTTCAGAGATTTCCTCCAATTCGTTTTTAGATGGTTTGTTTTCATAGTTTGGAGGATATTTATAACCAAAACCATCATTATCATATCTAGGAAAAACATGGACATGGAAATGAGGAACTTCTTGACCTGCTGCTACACCATCAGCCAAAAGGAAATTAATTCCTTCACACTTAATTTCCGAATTTCTAATAACAATATCCATCTTTTTAGCGACTTTAAAAATCTCTTCTACTAAATCATCGTCTAATTCAGTAATTAATTTTACGTGTTTTTTAGGGATTATTAATACATGACCTGGATTAATTGGTTCAATATCCATAAAAACAAGTATTTTTTCGTCTTCGTAAACTTTGTAAGCAGGTATCTCCCCCTTTACAATCTTACAAAATATACATTCTTCCATAAAATCACAATGAAGTGGGGTCAGAGGGATTCGAACCCCCATCAGCTGGTTTCTTCCTTTCATCTTTGGAATCAAAGCTCCATGACTGGAGCCAGCCGTCTTGGCCTGATTGGACTATGACCCCTGTCTAAGAAATAATATGCAAGTGTTTTTATATCTTTACTTTCAGGAAAAGGCCCTGACAGAATTCCAAGAAACACTCTTTTCCATTTTCTCATCTATAAGACCTTTGAGCAACAAGACCAAGTGAACATTACTCAGAACAAACCAAACAGGTAAATAGATAAGATCCCTGAAAGGTTCTTTGAACTTTATCCTTGAATAGACTATAAGAACCATGTTGAATAAGAACAAACTTAGAATGGGCGCTGTCAAGAAAAGAGGTAGGCCAAAATAAATGAACAACGCAAGTATGGTTGCTGTTATGAGACCGAAGGGTGGAACGTAAAAGTATATGCCGTGCATTATGTCTGACAGGAATTCCTTTCCATGCCTTCTTTTATACTTAAACAGTCTTGCAGCCCCCCTAGCCCATCTTATGCGCTGCTTGAAGAATGCTCTGAAGGAAGGCGGCTCCTCGTTCCATGCAATAGCATTGGGCTCGAAAACCGTCTTGTAACCATATTTTTTCATCTTTATTGACATCTCCGCGTCTTCCACAAAGGTCTCAGTGTCGAAACAGCCTATCTTTTCCAAGACTTTCTTTCTTATGAACATGTTCTTTCCAAAGAAGTGTGTGTTGGCTCCGAGGCTGTTGAGAAAGTACTCTATGAAAGATATGAAGCCGGTTTCAAGGGCCAGCGATCTTGCAATCACGCTCTGCTCCTTGTTGTGGGACTTCAGGTTGCCGCAGACCCCTGCTATTTTTTTATCAGAAAAGTGCTTGACAGCATGCTTAAGGCAATTCCTGTCAACAATGCAGTCAGCATCATATATTCCTATTATCTCGCCATTTGCCTTGGGTATCGCATTGTTCAGGGCGTCTCCCTTGCAGGTCTTTGGACTGGACTCTATGACCCTTACTCTTCTTCCAAAGCTCTTGCATATATCCAGTGTCCTGTCTTTGGAGCCGTCTATTGCTACGACTATTTCAAGCTTGTCCTTTGGATAGTCCAATCTCAGAAGACTCTTTAGACATTTACCTATGACCTTCTCCTCGTTCCTTGCTGGAACAACTAGGCTCACTGTAGGAAGCATATAAAGAATAGAGAAAAATGGATTTATAAAATTATACGGAAGCTTATAATTTGATGAAATCTTTAAAAAGGCTCAATGCTCATTGAGAGAGGGTTAAGCCATTAATTTAAATTCTGTATTTTCTATATTTGAAAAAAGATAAGCCTCGAGAGGGATTCGAACCCCCGACATCCTCATTACAAGTGAGGCACTCTAACCGGACTGAGTTATCGAGGCATTTGCAATATATATGTTTCTTGGATATTTTATTTAAATAACTGTAAGTAGTTTCATTTTATAATTGTTTTTGACATATCATCCCAGAAATTTTTTGAATATTAATAACTTTCTTATGAATTCCAAATATAGATTTATTGACCTTGAGTTTATGGACAACTTAGTATTCTTTATAAACCAGTAAATTAAAAGATTGGAAAACAGGAAAAGGCTGTAGAAAAGCTTATCAATGTCTGTAATATACTCCAGTTTCAAACTTCGTAGATAAAGCTTTTCTATTTTTTTACTATAATTCTCAGAAGTGAATCTGCCTGCTGTTTTAAGCCCCTCATTCACTAGTATATTCCTAATTTTCTTGTTTTTTTGCAGCAGTAGTATCTTTTCAGAAAGCTCATGTTTATCGCTAAAAAGAAAGCCGTTCTTGCCATTTCTGATAACATCCTTAAAGCCCAATGCGTCTCTGGCTATAACAGGACAGCCATTAGCCATGGCCTCTAAAACCACCAGACCCTGAGTTTCTGTATCAGATGCAGAAACAAAAACATATGAGGTAGAATATAGTTTTTTCAGTTTTTCAGTGGAGAGGTAGCCTGTAAATTTCACGTTCCTACTTATTTTAAGAGCCTTTGCAAGGTCCTTTAATCTGTTTTCATCAGGACCGCTAGAAGT
>CAYQXC010000069.1:0-3232 GCA_964421545.1 uncultured archaeon
ATCGGACCCAGTCCAGGAGATTCTACTGTTGTGCTCAGTGTCTGGTCGCATTCTGCTGGGGGAGTGTTGAAAGCAGAGCATATTGCCTGTTTTATTGCTTCAGCTGCCCTGTTAACGCTTATTGTCAAGCCGTTCAGAACAAATGTTGGCGAGCCCCCGACACCATATACATTGGCGAGTGCTGCATCAACAAGATATGGAGGGTAACTTCCTCCAGACCACGTGCTCTTGTCATTGTAGAGCCCTGTTATGTTGAACTGCTCGTCCGCATCGCTTATGCAGTTCTCAAGGTTAGTCCTGTCAATGCCAACTTGGTCCGCACAGCCCTCCCAGTCATCCTTTTCCACAAAACACCTCAGATAATCTGTGAACTTGTCATTCTGCTCTTTTTGTATGCAGTACATCCTTGTGTTCTCGTCAATCTCTTTCTTGTCGTGCATTGCATAGTGCACAAAGTTAACCCTTACGTCAGCCTTGTCCCCAAGCAGTTCAATGACAGGAACGTAGGCCTTCAAGAATTGTAAACCATAAGGACAGTAGGACATTATGAACGCGTTGGCTGTTGGCCTGTCAGTCTTTACAACCTCGGGTGCCTGCTGCTCTTCTGTTTCCTCTTGTTCTATTACTTCTGTTATGTCCACTGGGGCAGCTAAGAACACATATGTTCCATCCTTTGTAACGTAAACAGGAATATCATTCTCCTGGTATGAAACAGTAACATTATACATGCCTGAAATCTCTTCCACAGAAACAATGGATGCTGTTGTGCCAGGCTCGACTAGGTTTGCATTAATAAAATCAGTTGCATTCTTGGCAGCCTCCTCTGGCTCCACTATTGTCATGCCGCTTGCTGCCCCGCCTCCCAAGAGGAAGAACAAGCTTATGCACACAACCACTATAAGAGCCAAGGACAAAACCTTCCAAATGTTCATTTCTTTCTTTGGCTTATGATGTGCATGCTGTTTTGTTTCGGCCATAATCATCATACTTAAGTTATTATTTTATTTAAAACTTACTATTTTAATTGGTTATTAACTAACATATTTAAAGCTGTTATAATACCCCTATTCTTATTGTATTCTCCCAGACCCCGTGGAGGTTGCAGTATTCCAAGGCAATCAGTTTCGCTGACTTGTCCAGTTTCATCCTGAACTTCACCTTTGGCTCTGCGACAGTAGGGCCAAGGTCGAAGGTTGCCACATGGACTGGGTTATGGCTTCTTCCCTCGATTTCCGCAAAGATTTGTATCCACTTTATATGATGCTCTGCTGTGTTGGGATGCGGGACCTTTTCTCCCACGTTTATTGTCACTTCAAACTCCTTCCCTGCCCTGACCTTTTCAGGAGCCTTTATCACAGGGACATGCCTTTCTGTTAAAACGCTTTCCAATTCATCCTTTCTAGTGTAGGTTTTCATTGAATCACTCTATTTTCTTGAACCTCTCCCTTGGGGCGCCGCATATCGGACAGACATCCGGGGCCTCGCCCTCGGCAGTGTAGCCGCAGACCTGGCAGACAAAGAACTCCTTTGCCTCTATGTCCTTTTCTTGGTTAACAGAATCCAAGGCCTTTTCATACAGCTTGCCGTGCACTTTTTCCACTTGATTGGCATAGCTGAAAACTGTGCCTGCTGCTGAAGCTCCCTCCTCTGTTGCTGTCTTGATAAAGCCAGGATACATCTCCGTGAACTCGTAGACCTCTCCGCTAAGGGCAGCCTGCAGGTTCTCCTTTGTGGACTTAATCATGCCCAATATTCTCAGATGGTTGTGGGCATGGACTGTCTCAGCATCTGCGATCGCCCTGAAAAGCCTTGCAACATTGGGGAAGCCGTCCTCCTCAGCCTTCTTGGCAAAAGTCAGGTATTTCCTGTTTGCCTGCGACTCCCCGGCAAAGGCAGCCTTTAGATTATCATTAGTTTTCATTGATACACCAAAGAATTGTTATTAAATATAACAGTGTGATATTATTTAAAAGTTACGGCGACCAATTCTAAACATGGATGTCAATAAGATAAAATACGTTGTTAGTTTGGGGCTTATAGTGACCTTTTTTTCAAGTTGCATTACCGGGCTGATCAAGTTTCCTGGGTTTGTGCAGTTTATTGGCATGAACAGGGGGATGCTTCCCATGTATGAATTAAACTTGTTTCATGACTGGAGCGGGGTTGTCATGGGCCTCTTGGTTCTAATACATTTGATACTTAACTGGAAGTGGATGGCTGTCATGACTAAAAAGTACTTGAGGCGTAATAAATGGGAAGAGTAAAATACGGATTGGTTCTGCTTTTTGCTATTGTTGTTTTGTCCGGTTGCGTGCAACAGGGGACAATAGAGCTTGAGGGCGTTGAGATAAGGGAGTATGAGGGAGAGAGATTGTCGTCGGTCAATGACTTCAGGGAGAACTCCATAAAGGGGCCGCAGCAAGTTGACACTGACAGTTATGTTCTGGAGGTTTCTGGTCTTGTGTATGATCCGAAAGTATATACCTATTCTGATGTTCTGGGCCATCAGAATTATTCCAAGGTTGTCTTGTTGGACTGTGTTGAGGGTTGGAGCGTCAATATATTATGGGAAGGTGTTCTTGTGAAGGACTTGCTTGATGAAGTTGCTGTCAAGCCTGAAGCCAACACAGTTATATTCTATGCCTATGACAATTACTCAACATCTCTGCCTCTGGATTTCATAACAGATAACAACATAATAATGGCTCATAGAATGAACAATGTCACCCTGCCTGCGGAAAGGGGCTTTCCGTTCCAGCTGGTTGCCGAGCAGAAGTGGGGCTACAAGTGGATCAAGTGGGTAACAAGAATTGAGTTGTCAGATGACCCTGAATACAGGGGTTTCTGGGAAAGCAGGGGTTACAGCAATGATGCTGATGTTGACGGGCCGTATTTCGGGTAACTAATCCTCTTCCTCGCCCTGCAAGTCGTCTTCTAGATGTCCGCTGTCGCCAAGCCTCTGGTCAGCCAATTCCTCTTCTTCTTTTATCTTCTCTAGTTCCTTTCTTTTCTTCTTGTCTTTGATTTCCTGTTGTCCCTCTTCCTCTATTGCCTCTTCCTTTAAGACTTCATGAACAGACTTGTCCTTCTTGCCCCTCCTTTCGTTGTAGCATTCCAGGCAAAGGTCATAGTCCTGCCTCACTTGCCAGTCCTTCAAGGGAGCTCCGCATACCTTTCAGTCCATCATCTTATTCATAACCTAAATGAATGTATGAGAACTTTAAAGCTTATT
>CAYQXC010000070.1:0-3183 GCA_964421545.1 uncultured archaeon
CGACAAATTAGACAAAGAGGAAAAGATAAAAACCCTGATTCATGAGCTAATGCACATACCCAAGAACTTCGGCGGCGGGTTCAGAAGTCATAGACCTTATGTTACAAAAAAGAAGGTTGAGAAGAATTACAAGAGATATATTGAATTATAATTACTCAACAAGAATGCCCGGCTTGCCAGGCTCTGCCACATTTGCCTTCGGGTTCTTAGCTTCCTCTGCTTTTATGATTTCTAATTTTGTTTCAAACTCTTTCTCAATCGCTTCCTTGTTTTCTACAAGGACCTCATGCTCATAACCTGATGTCAGGAATATGTCCTCCAGCGGTTTCTTCTTCTGCAGCCTCTTGTAATATTTCACTACAGCATTTCCTAATTTCTTTAATTCTTGATTCTGCATCAGCTCCTTCATCTCGACTTCCTGGAGAACAGCATTATAAACTTCATACTTCCAGTGAGGCGTTACAAATACTGATATCTTTTCCGGCTTCTCTATCTTGGAAAGCTTCTGGATTTCCTTGATGTCCTTTATAACATCGTTTATAAAATCTTCGCCAGCCTCAACCTTGAGATTTATTTTTGACTCGTCATGCTTGGGCCACTTCTGAACTGAGATCATTTCCTTTTCTCCCAGCATTTCCCACAGTTCCTCTGTTGTGTGTGGAGCAAACGGCGTCAATAATTTCAAGAATATTTTATATGATTTCAGAGAGGGATGCTTTGATAGCTTGTTTGCAAAGTCCATCATCTCTATGATGGCAATGTTCTGCTCAAGGTTCTTCATAGCGTTTGTTACAGCATTTATTTTTCTGTGTGTCACACTTTCAATGTACTTGTCTCCCTTAGCCTTCTTCATTTCATCCAGCATGTTTGCAACCTTGTCTAGGAACCTGCTGACTCCGCCCATTTCCTTGTCAGACCACTCAACAGACTTGGTTGGAGCTGCCATGAAAAGCAAATAAGTTCTTAATGGATCGACTCCATGCTTCTTTATCACATCCCTAGGGTCAACAACGTTTCCTCTTGACTTGCTCATTCTCACTCCGTTTTTGTTAACCATTCCCTGATTTAGCAGTTTCAAGAAAGGTTCCTCAAAGTCAAGATAGCCTTGGTCCTTCAGGAACTTTGTTATGAATCTTGAATACATAAGATGACCAACAGCATGCTCAATGCCGCCAATATACTGGTCAACAGGAAGCCAGTAGTTCACCTTTCTCTTGTCAAAAATTGCCTTATCATAATGAGGAGAGATGTACCTCAGATAATACCATGAAGAGTCAACAAAGGTTGTCATTGTGTCTGTTTCTCTTTTGCCGGGGCCTCCACACTTGGGGCATTTAACGTTCACAAAATCTTCATTTGTTGCCAATGGAGGTGCGCCCTCCTTGCCAAATTCAACATCTGTGGGAAGCTCTACTGGCAGGTCTTTCTCAGGAACAGGAATAATGCCGCATTTTTCACAATATATTATTGGTATTGGTGTTCCCCAGTATCTCTGTCTTGAAATACACCAGTCCCTTATTTTGTAGTTTATAGTTCTCTCAGCATAACCTTTTTCAACCAAGAAGTCAGCTATGGCTTTGATAGCCTCTGAGCTTTTCATACCATCAAATTGTTCAGAGTTGGTCATTATCCCTTCTTCAACATATGCCTCTTTCATTTCAGCTTCTTTCAATTCCTTTCCAGGAGGATTGATGACATTCTTTAATCCCAGACCGTATTTCTTGGCAAACTCGAAATCCCTCTGGTCCTGAGTGGGAACTCCTATGACAACACCGGTGCCGTACGTACCTACAACATAGTTGGCAACCCATATTGGAATCTCGTCCTTTGAAACAGGATTGATGGCGTACTTTCCAGTGAATATCCCTTTCTTGTCTTTTGTGAGCATTGTTCTCTCAAGCTCTGACAGCTTCTTTGATTCTTCTATGAATTTTTCAATTTCTTTCTTGTTCTTGGCATCCTTGATCAATTCATTTATCATTGGATTCTCAGGAGCTATTACCATGAAGGTTATGCCGAAGAAAGTGTCTGGTCTTGTCGTGAATGTTCTTATTTTCTTGTTCGAATCCTTTATCTTGAAAATATAATTTATACCCTGGCTCTTGCCAATCCAGTTCCTTTGCAGGGTCTTAAGATTTTCTGACCAGTCAATCTTGTCCAGGTCATCTAATAACCTGTCAGCATAATCTGTTATCTTGAAGAACCATTGGTTTATCTGCTTTTGTGTGACTTCTGAGTCACATCTCCAGCATTTCCCGTCTTTGACATCCTCGTTTGCTAGAGTTGTCTTACACTTGGGGCACCAATTGCCCAGAGCAAGCTTCTTGTAGGCTAATCCTTTCTCAAATAATTTCAAGAAAAGCCACTGGTTCCATTTGTAGTATTTCGGATCGCAGCTTGTGATTTCCTTTGTCCAGTCATAGCTTATTGATAATAGATTTAACTGCTCCTTGAATGTCTTTATGTTCTGAGCCACACTTTTTGTGGGATGTATTCCTTTCTTTATTGCTGCGTTCTCAGAAGGGAGGCCGAATGCATCCCATCCCATTGGATATAATATATTATATCCAGACATCCTCATGAATCTGGCAAAGCTATCACCTATGACATAATTCCTTGCATGGCCAACATGCCCTGCTGTTCCTGAGGGATAAGGGAACATTTCTAGAACATAGAACTTTTTGCCTTTCCCTTCCCTTGCCTCGAATAATTTGGCGTCTGCCCATCTCTTTCTCCACCTTTTCTCTATCCCTTTGAGCTCCATAATCCTATAACACCGTTTACAAATTATAAGCCTAACTCATCGGAGATGTTCTGCAGAGCCTTCAGAGATATTTCAAAGAACTTTTCCTTTGGTATGCCTGCCTTTTCACAATAAAGAATAAGTTCCCTTCTGCATCTTCTTGCGAAGTCCTTCTCCTTGAACCTCTTGGTCACGTTCTCTTGTGTGATGTCAGCAAGCTTTTTTGACGGTATTATCAAGGCATTGGCTATTATGAGACCTGATATCGCGTCCGATGCTATGAGCGCGAAGTCCATCTTTGTCTTGGGCTGGAAGCCGGTGTGCTCAAAGTTGTGCGACTTTATGGCGTCAATTATCTCTTTGTCAACCTTCCCTTCAAGCATTGTCTCAGCCATAACACCGTGCTCCTTGGGGTTTTTCTCGGTCATTGCAAAGTCAAC
>CAYQXC010000071.1:0-3105 GCA_964421545.1 uncultured archaeon
CCATAGTCAGGATACTGTGGATTTTGTTCTCACTGATATACGGCTCTGGTATATTGGCATACATTATAGCATGGATAATAATACCCAGAAACCCGAAGCAGAAATGGAAATAGGACCACTTGATTTTTTTATTTTAATTTTAAATCCTTTTTCTTAGAATTTTATAATTTTTCCAGTTTCTTTATGCCGCCCATGTAGGGTAGCAGAACCTTAGGTATTAGCACTGTTCCGTCTTTCTGCTGGTACTGCTCTAAGATTGCGAGCATTGTCCTTGAGGTTGCCAAAACCGTATTGTTAAGAATGTGGACAAATCCTTTTGGAGCCTGGCCCTCTTTTTCCCTGTATTTTGTGTTCAAGTTTCTTGCCTGATAATCTGTAACATTTGAATTAGAGCCCACTTCCCTGAATTTGCCGTCAGCCATCCACACCTCAGTATCATACTTCTTGGATGCCTTGGTTCCTATGTCACCGGTGCAAACATTAACAACTCTGTAATGCAGACCTAATTGTTGGTAGACACTTTCGCAGATTTCCTGCATTTTTTCATGGAAGCTCCAAGAATCTTTAGGTAGGCACATAACAATCATCTCAACCTTGTTGAACTGGTGCATCCTGTACAATCCCTTGGAGAACTTGCCGTGAGTACCGACCTCCTTTCTGAAACAAGAGCTAACACCGCACAACTTCAATGGTAAATCCTTCTGATTGATGGTCTGGTCTATGTACATGCCACCAAGAGGATACTCTGCTGTTGGTATTAGATACAACTCTTCTCCTTCTATCTTGTAGCTCGCTTCAGCAAAGTCAGTAGGATCTCCTATCATTCCTTCATAGACTTTTTTATTGACCATGAAAGGCGGATAAATAATCTGGAAACCTTCTTTGGCCATGACATCCAGAGCGAATCTCTGCAAGGCAAGATCCAACAAGACAATCGGACCCTTGTAGAAAAAGAACAGGCTGCCTGAAACCCTTGCAGCTGCCTCAGCATCAATCATTCCAAGGTCATTCAATATTTCAAAATGGCTTTTTGGCTTGAAATCAAACTTAGGAGCCTTTCCCCATCTCCTTATTTCCACGTTGTCCTCTTCACCGTCTCCAACAGGAACAGACTCATGGAGAAGATTGGGTATCCTGTACAGAGCCAAATCAATGTTTTCTTTTAATTTTGAAATTTCTTCTTCCATTTTTTTAATTTTTTTGGGTATTTCCGTGGCTTCCTCTAGTTTTGAAGAAGCATCCTTGCCGTCTTTTTTCAATAAGGCTATTTCCTTGGAGAGTTTATTTCTATTATGCTTTAATTCTTCCACCTCTTGTAATAATTCCCTGTATTTCTTGTCGTCCTCAATGAGTTTCTTCAGGATTATTTTCCTTTCCTTGTCCCCTCTTTTATCCAAGTCAGTCTCTACAATCGTCGGGTTCTCCCTTATAACTTTTATATCAAGCATTTTTCTCACTTTTTATTTTGTTAGTGTTACTTATATAATTCCCAATGATTCTTATTACTCCCTCATGCTTATCATTAACAGCTTCTTCGTTTTGGCCAATGCTATGTGGCGTGGCTATCACTTTTTCATGCGCTATAAGCCTGCCAGTAGCATTGTTTTCAAAGGGAGGATTGTGCTCATAAACATCTAGGGCGGCACCGGACAGCTTTCCGCTATCCAAGGCCTCAAGCAAGGCCTCCTCGTCAACTATTCCACCTCTTGCTGTATTTATTATGTAGGCTCCATCTTTCATTGACTCAATCTCATCCTTTCCAATCATGTGATTGGTTTCTTCTGTTAGGGGAAGATTAACAGTCACGTAATCTGATTTTCTCAAAAGTTCCTCCAAGGACACTGACCTCTCAGTTTCAATATATGAATCAAAGGTAACAACATTCATATCCAACGCAGAAGCCATTTTTTCAATATTCCTGCCTATCCTCCCGCAGCCGATTATTCCCAAGGTCTTGTCCTTTACTCTGCAGCCGACCAACTCCTCTTTTCTCCATTCTCCGCGTTTCATGTATCTGTCCGCTCTTGTAAGGTTTGTGGCATGGGCGAAAATGTAAGCTATAACTCCTTGCGCCACGTCATACGACTGGGCAGGAACAGTGTGAAACTCTACTCCCCTTTCTGTTAAACAAGGTATGTCCAAATGGTCAGTACCGTGCGTGGCAGTCACAACACACTTCAGGTATTGCATCTTGTCTACAAGTCCCTTGTTGACCTTTGTCTTGCTCCTCGTGACAAGTATCTCTGCGTCTTCTATTCTTGATGCCAGCCCTATTCCACATGAATCGGCTATCCTCTTCCCATCCAACCCGTCAGCGACATATATCATTTTTTTCATTTTTATCTCCTCATATTTTAAAGAAGAAAAATTCCAATGGAATCATTCTGAACAGCATGAGCCAGATGAAGATAGAGAAATTATGCTTGATATTTTTTCGGAAAGGCTCAACATATAAGCTTTTATGAAAAGTAAATTATTTAAATTTAACTTCTAGAGAATTCTTATGGTAAAAATTCGTTTCCCAATTCTTTCAGAATATCCATATTGCTTTCAAAGTATTCTCTAACTCGTTTAAATTTGTTTATCAAATGAGAAGAAACCGCGTTCTTCAAGTCAACAGGATGCAATTTTCCTTCAACAAAAATATTTTCTAGTTGTTCTGAAGATTTGATTTCAATATCACCGCCAAATTTCTTATCTCTTTTTATGGATAGTTTACCGTCAATAGGAATTATCAACATTGTAGAAATCTGAATCATAGGATTATTTTCGATTATCTTAGCAGGGCAATATGCTTTGTTTATTTTCCTTTTAATTGATTCCTCAGAATCGTAAACTTTTATCACACTGTCAGGTATTGAAGAGCTCATCTTAGTTTCAGGACCAAGCAAAGAAGCAGAAAGAGGAGTCATGATTTCAACTCTTTTTTTGTATCCTATTTTAGGTAGATATTCTCTGGCAAAAGCGAATATATGTCGCTGGTCAGTACCTCCCCACTGAATATCAACACCAAGATACTGCTCATCAAGAGCCTGCATTATAGGATATACTAATTCGCTTGTCTTAGGATTTTTCATCCTAGTAACTTCTGATGCGGCCCTAGTA
>CAYQXC010000072.1:0-3065 GCA_964421545.1 uncultured archaeon
GATAAGTGACATTGACTCCTTCACAATACATGTGGAGCCCTATGAGGCAGAAGAGAGAAAATTGTAATACCTATCATGTCAGACAAGGGATTAGATTCAGACATAATGAAAAACTTTGGCAGAGCAAACTACTTCATGTTCCTTACTGCAAATAAGAAGGATAACAGAGTTGTTTCTGCATATGTCAAGGAAAACCCGTACAAGGAGAAATCAGTCAAGGCGGGGCTTGAGGCAGTTAAATTCATTGCCAAGGAAAAGGTTGACGCCATAATAACAGGGGATGTTGGGGAGATTTCTTTTCATACCCTAAAGGACAATCTGATTTATATTTACAGAGCCAAGGGAAAAACAGTTAGAGTTAACATTGATAATTTTTTAAAGAATAAACTGGAAATTATAACAGAACCTAAGATATTAGATTATGAAGAACAAACAAATAATAAAAAGACTGCCCAGAAAAGGCCTCTTCAGGGAGGAAGGTTCAGAAGAGGTAGGAATCGTAGATGGAGAAAATAAATAAAAGAGGTGATTAAATGAAAGTTGCAGTGTCTTCAACAGGAGACAAACTAGACGCCACTGTGGATCCTAGGTTTGGGAGATGTGCCTATTTCATGATAGTGGAAGTTGAGAACAAGGAAATAAAGGGTTTCGAGGCTGTGAAGAATGAGGGAGTCAATGCCATGGGCGGTGCAGGCATCAAGGCATCTCAGCTAATAGCAAACAGGGAGGTTGAGGCTTTGATTAGCGGCAATATCGGTCCAAACGCCTTTAATGTGCTTTCGGAAACAGGCATAAAGGTGATAACTGGCGTTGGGGGTGTTAGCATCAGGGAAGCTGTTGAGAGCTATCTGAAGGGTGAGTTGAGTGAAACTTCTTCCCCCACATCATCTGGCCTTGATACTAAAGGCATGGGAAGGGGCCGAGGAATGGGAAGATGATAATATGAAAGTTGCAATATCTGTGGATGGGAATTTAGTTTCAATGCATTTCGGCAGATGTGAGAAGTACATTTTGCTTGACATCAAAGACGGTAAGATAATTGACAGGAAGGAAGTCAAAACACCTTCACACAAGCCTTTCTTTATTCCAAAATTTTTGTCTGGCAAGGAAGTTAAAGTTCTGATAACAGGAGGCATCGGGCCGAGAGCAATTAATCTGTTTAATGAATTGAAAATAAAGGTTATTTCTGGGGTTGAAGGCAGTTCAGAAGAGGCTATCAAGAAATATCTGGAGGGGAAGATAGATGAAAACACGGAGCCGTGTGAAGAGCATAAAAACATGATTTAATGGAAAAAATAGTTTCTACTGGGACAAAGGGTGGGGTTGGTAAGTCGACCTTTGCGATATTGTTAGCTTTCAAGCTTTCTAATGAGGGAAAGAAGGTTATACTTTGCGACTCTGATGTTGAGTGTCCTAATGATTATTTAATAACAGGCAAAGAGCTGGAAAATCCCAAGCCTATATACAAGGGATTTCCCATGCTGGACAAAAACAAATGTACGAAATGCGGTCTTTGCTCTGAGGTGTGCAAATACAATGCAGTGTTCTTTGTCAAGGACAAGTATCCCGTCTTTGTCTACGATTTATGCTCAAGTTGCAAGGCATGCATGGTTGCCTGTCCGCAAAAAGCCATAACCCTTGAAAAGAAGCCTGTTGGAGAATCGTTTGTCAACAAGATAAACGATAATTTTTGGCTTGTTACAGGTGTTTCCAAATCGAGGATTTTGGACATAGTTCCTATTGTCAGAGAGACAAAGAAAAGGGCAATGCAGTTGGCAAAAAAAGAGAATGCAGACTATCTTATAATTGACAGCGCGCCCGGTACTCATTGCAATGTGATTGAAGCCTTGGACGGCTCTGACAAGGCGTATGCGGTCACAGAGCCGACTCCTTTGGGTTCTCATGACCTAGGACTAATGATGGAGCTTGTTAAAAGATTGAACATCCCGACTGAGATTGTTCTGAACAAGGCTGATGTCGGGAACAAGAAAATAATAGAAAAAATTGCAGAGAAGTTCAACACAAAAATTTCCTTTGAGATTCCTTATTCAGAAGAGCTGGTAGATGCCTACTGCAACAATAAACTTGGTAAGATGGTGCATTTGTTATGAGGGGAACCTACATACTGGTTATGTATTTGTCAAGAGATTCCAGAATAAAAATAGGAAAACTTGGAACAATGAAATTTATGAAAGGCTATTACTGCTATGTCGGTTCTGCTTTTGGTAAAATCATGAACCTTGAGAACAGGATAGGAAGGCATAAAAGATTGAGCAAGATTAAAAAAGGGAAACTGAGATGGCACATTGACTATCTCCTTGTAAAGGCAAAAGTTTCCATAAAGAGGATTGTTACCTTCAACAAGAAAATTGAATGCAAGGTTTCTAGAATACTTGAAAGGAATTCAGACAGAACAGTTAAGGGATTTGGATCAAGCGACTGCAAATGCAAGGGGCATCTGCATTATTTCAAGAGTCTGAGCAGCTTGGAAAAGTCAATAAAGGGTATTTGATATGAAAATAGTAATTGCTTCGGGGAAGGGAGGTGTTGGCAAGAGCATGCTGTCCAGTTCCTTTTCATTGTTATCTGCAAAGAGGAAGGTAGTTGCTTGTGATTGTGATGTTGATGCTCCTAATCTGGGTTTGTGGCTGGGGGAAACAAAACAAGATTTAGTGGAAAAGATATCAACCTCTGAAAAGGCTGAGATAGACTTGGGTAAATGCATTAAGTGTGGGAAGTGTAAGGAGGTTTGCGCGTTCTTTGCTGTTGAGAAAAACGAGAACTACCACATAAATCCTCTGTCATGTGAAGGGTGTGGAACTTGCAAGTTGGTCTGTCCCGCTGATGCAATAAAACTCAGTCCTGTTAAAAACGGAGAATTAAGAGTCAGGAATACAAGCTATGGCTTTCCTCTGGTGTCAGCCCAGCTCTATCCTGGGGAGGCTGGTTCTGGAAAGATTGTCGAGCAGCTGAGGAAAAAGGCTGAGGGATTCGACTATGAGATTATGTTTCTTGATGCGGCTGCTGGTACAGGATGTCCTGTTATTGCTTCTCTAAGGGGAGCA
>CAYQXC010000073.1:0-3061 GCA_964421545.1 uncultured archaeon
AAACTTGCAGTCCCTTTTGGAGAACATTAAAACTGCTTGGAACCTGTTTAGGTGAAGAAATGAAAGTTTTGTTGATAAACCCACAATATGTCCAAGGTTACATTCACAGCGCTAGATGGGACTCCATAACAATTTCAGGGAGCCACTGGTATCCCATATTTCTTTCATACTGTACTGGTCTTTTGGAGAAGCAGGGTCATGAATGCAAGCTGATTGATGCCGAAGCCGAAAATCTGAATGACAATAATGTCCTTAAAATTTCTGAAAGCTTCAAACCAGACTTCTCTGTCATTTATATCTCCGAGAGAGGGCTCAAGCAGAATCTGGAACTTGCAAGAAACATAAAGAAGAGAACTAAAAGCAGGATAGTTTTTGTCGGCCCTTGGTGCTCCATGATATCAAAGGAAAGATTGAAACAAAAAGCAGTAGATCATGTTGTCGAGGGCGAGTTTGAATTTGCCGTAAAGGATATTGTCGAGGGAAAATTGAGAAAAAAGCTTATCAAGACCAAGAGGCTGTCACCAAAACAGCTTAACGAGCTTCCATGGGTTACAAAGGTTTATGCGAAGCACCTTAACATAAGGAATTACAAGATAGGTTCATTATGGTATCCCTTTGTTGACATGTTTACTGGAAGAAAATGTTATTGGGGCAAGTGTAGCTTCTGTCTGTGGCCGAACACGATTTTTGAGAAAGGCGGCTACAATTCGAGGGAAATCAAAGATGTTCTGGATGAGATAGAGTGGGCAGTAAAAAACATCAGGCCAAAAATAAAGGAGATATTCATACAGGACGACACTCCTACCGCCTTGAGATGCAAGGAACTTTCTGAGGGGCTGATTAGAAGGGGAATAAAAGTACAATGGTCGACTTACGCCAGAGGTGACTTGACGCTGTCCCCGAAGATACTGAGACTGATGAAAAGGTCTGGTTGTCACTGCCTGCATGTAGGCTACGAGAGTGGGAACAATAAAATACTGAAAAACATCAACAAGGGAGTGACAATGGAAGACTTGGAGAAGTTTACAAAATGGGCGACAGACGCAGGCTTGGATGTTCATGGCGACTTTATGATAGGTCTGCCTGGAGAGACAGAGGAGACCATCAGGAATACTATAAGGTGGGCGAAAAAGCTCAACATCGTGACATACCAGTTCGCCCCTCCGAAGCCGTACAAGTGCACGCCCTACTATAATTGGCTAGTGAAAAACAATTACCTAGACGAGAACGGCTATCCCAAGCTTCCTAACATGACATACCCTGAAATGGTGCACTGGTCCAAGAAGGCAATGAAAGAGTGCTACTTTAATTTCGGCTTCCTGAGAAGGATCATGTTCAAGCCGCGCGAGATAGCTAGGCTTTTGAGGTCGGCGTTCAACCTGTCCTATTATATTTTGTTCAGAAGGTCGGACCTGCCGGAGAGTGGGTGGTCGAATTGAAAGAGCCGTCTGTCACAATTCTTGTAACAATAAAGAACTCAGCTCTTACCATCAAGAAATGTGTGGACTCTCTGCTGAGGCAGAACTACAAAAATTATAAGATATACATTGTTGACTCTTTCTCAACAGACGGAACTTGCGAGATACTCAAAAGATACGGCAAGAGAATAAAGTTTGAACAGTTCAAAAGCACCCCGCCACAGGCCTACAATCACGCGATTAAAAAGATAAACACGACCCTTGTGGCGTTCACAGACGGCGACTGTGTAGCTGACAGGAACTGGTTGAAGAATCTGGTATCAGGTTTCAAGTCAGACGAGATAGCAGCGGTCGCAGGCTTCTGCAAGACGCCAAGAAACGTGAACTTTCTGCAAAAATTGGTTGGTATAGAGCTTGAGAATAGGTTCAAACACTTTCCTGAGTACATACCACGCGCCCCAACAATGAACATCTGTGTAAGGACAAAAATTCTTAAAAAATTAAGATTCAACAGCAAACTTTTTGTTGGCTATGATACGGATTTTGGATACAGGCTTAACAAAAAAGGATTTAAGATTCTTTACGAACCTAGAGCAGTGATATATCATTATCACAGGGCCACATGGAAAAAAATATTCAAGCAACAGATGACTTACGCGAAATACCTGCCTTTGATATATTCCAAGCACAAGAGAAAAATGGGAGGGGACTACATATCCAAGCCAACTATGATGTATCAGCTTGCTATATTTTACTTGGCTGTCATTTCCCTGTTTTTGAGCCTCTTCTCTATCACATTCCTAGATTTCTTCGGCATTTTTGTCTTGTTATTCCTGCTTATATCTGTCTTTGAGTTTGCAAGTTTTAAAACAAAGAAAGGGTACTTCCCCTACTTCCTGATGATATTCTTTGTGAGAACACTAGCCTGGTCTATTGGGTTCATATTAGGAATATTTAGGAGATATTGAGAACTCTTTTCACAATATCCTTCTTGTACTTGCTTGCGAACTTGTAATAACCCAATGCCAATCTGGAAAAGTTCGGCTTCCTTCCGCTCTTATAACTGCAGCTTACTGGTGCGGTTGATATTTTGAGATTCTTCAGCTTTGCCACTTGAATTGTTTCAAGCTCTACACCAAAGCCTTCCATGTCCAGATGCGGAAGAACTTTTTTTATGGCTTGTTTGGAGTAGCACCTGAACCCGGATGCGACGTCAGTGAAGAAGCCTCCTGAAGACAAGAGCAGCACCATTGTCGAGAACACATTGAAGAATATCCTCAATCTTGGATAGCCTTTCATCTTCGCATATCTGGAACCTATGACAACGTCTGAATAGCCCTTCTCAACCATTAGCTTCAATCCAGGTATTTCATCTGGACTGTGCTGCTTGTCAGCGTCAAGTGTCACAAGGATTCTGCCGTTCGTTTTAATGAAGCGCTTGAACCCTGTGATTAAGGCATGGCCCTTTCCCCTGTTCTCAGGATATGAAATTATTGTGACCCTTTTGTTTTTTTCAAACATATTCTCTATGCTTTCAAGAGTCCTGTCAGTGCTGCCGTCGTTCACCAGAATAATTTTGTCAACATATTTCAGAGTGCTTCTTATGACATCTTTTACTGTCTTTTCTTCGTTATAAGCGCATA
>CAYQXC010000074.1:0-2908 GCA_964421545.1 uncultured archaeon
TTCGCCGAACTTAAAACCTTCTTTGTCAATTTCAAATCCGAAGATTTCTTTTTTATGTTTGCTGCCTCTCATTTTGAGTATGTTTAGCAATTTCCTCACAGTTTGACCTCTTTCAACAAATCTTAATATAATAATTCCATCAGTTATAGAGCTTAACCTCATTTCAGTAGTATTAATGTCTGATAACAATTGGTCTTTTGCAGCACCGAAGGAAGCTGTTGTTAAATAACTCATAACAGAAGTTATTCCCATTGTTTTGAAAAATATGGACAGTTGTATCAGAAATTCCCTTACTTCACTCTTATTCATTGTTGATGATTCCAAACTTGAGACAGAATCAATTAATACCCTTTCTGCTCCAGTCTGTTTTACTGCATCCACTATTTGATGTAATAATTTGTCACTTTCGATATCAATCAAAATTGGATTAACAAAAATTAGTTTCCCCCCCTTTTCATATTTTTCTAAATTCCAACCATGTTCCAATGCTGTATTTTTTATCTGCTGTTTAGGTTCTTCTAACCCAACAAAAACACAGTTTTCACCATGTTCTAAACCATTTATGAGAAAGTGCATACCTAGTGTTGTCTTACCAGTTCCTGTGTTTCCTCCCACTAAGAGTATATGTCCTAATGGAATCCCTCCTCCCATGGCAACGTCGAGATTTTTTATGCCAAAGGTTTTTTTTACTCCCAATTTTATTTTTGAATAATTCTTATTAATAGGTATTTTTGGAAAGACCTCAACTCCATTGCTTGTGATTTCAAAATTCACTGCTCCGCTTCTATAGCCAACACCTCTCAGTTTTTTTACAATAATGCTTCTTTTCATACATTGTCGCCCTATTTTTCTTTTTAACTCAACAAGACCATCTACAACAAATTCCTCAACACCATATCTCGAGAGAGCATTATTGCTTTCTGTTTTTTCCGAAGTAATCATACTAGTAACTTCCAACTTCTTTAATTCATTAGAAATTTGAAAAATCGCCCCTCTAATAGCATCTTTATTTGAGAATCTTTGAAAAAGAGAATCCAAATTATCAATAACAACTCGTTTTGCCTTTGTTTTTTTAATTGCATATTTAATTCTTAATATTAATGGAGATAGATCATACTTCTGGCTAACTTCTATTGCTTCTTCAGGGCTTGCATTAACAAAGGCTAATTTATTCTGTTTTATAAGAGAATTGAAGTTCCATCCAAAATTTTTAACATTTTTTATAATATCTTTTGGACGTTCTTCTAATGCAACAAAAACACCGTTTTCATTAAATTTTGTAATTCCTCTGTAAAGGAACTCATTTAGTAAGACGGTTTTACCAGTTCCTGTAGCTCCAGTAATCAAAAGGGTTCTTTTTTTTGGAATTCCTCCTTCTAATGCTTCATCAAAACCTTTAATGCCTGTTTGAAGCTTTTCAACACCTCCTTTTCTTGATAAACTTTTCCAGAAAACTTTTAAATCTAATTTCCTTTTTTGGTTAAAGGTTAATTTTTTTGTTTTAGATTTTCTTTTGGAGCGTTTTGTTTTAGTTCTCATTTTTTCACACAAAATCGTATTTGAATAGTATTCTTTTTAATTATGTAATATTATACATTACAAAATAGTACTATTTATACTTTAGTTTTTTTATTAAATAAGTTATGAAGAAACAAGACAGAAGAGTTTATTTGTTAAAAACATAGATAACGGAGGGGTTCATGGTCTTTATGATATACATGTTCTGAGAAAATCACATTTTTACGACCTTGTCGCACAGTTGGACGATCTCCGCCCTAACCTCTTTGTTTATGTCGTTTTCCAGAGAGATTAGCAGGCCGTTTATTTTTTTGATCCTTATTGCTGTCAGAATATAGTGGATGAATCTTACAAAGACTTCTGGCTTGTTGTGGATGAGCATGCTGGTTATTGAGTCAATGAAAATAAACTTTTTCCCTTCATTTTTTTTGATTGTTTCATTTATTGAGATGGATATGTTTGACAGGGCAGAGGCGCTTTCCAGATAGACAACACCATTGCCCATTTCAAGGTTGGTGTTCTGGTTCTTCGAGATGCAGTCTAGAATGAACAGCTTCTCCGTGTCTATGCTGTTCCTTTTGTAAGTTTCAATCAGGTTTGAGTATGGCCTGTTTGCTGACAGTATTATCCCGTTGTATTTTTTGTCTGTCAAGGTCTTTATGGCGGCTATGGCCACGTCCAAGGACTTTTCAGCGCTGGTCTCAAGCAGCATAATCCAGCCTTCAGGGAGGCCATTCAGTTCACTCTCGATTTTTCCTATTTCAGCCATTCACACACCTATTATTTCGTCAACGCGGAGCGCTATGTCCCTTATAAACTTCCTCTGCGCAAGCTCCCTTGCAACATTGAATATCAGGAATATCTGGTCTTTCCTTATGGCCCTTATCAGGAATTCGGAGAACCTCATTGTTTCGGATAGTGGCTTGTAGAGAGTTATTGTTGTCAGAGAGTCAATGAAGATGAACTTTTTCCTGCTTTTCAGTTTGGGTAGAAAGGTGTATATCGCCCTTACCAGGTCATCGATGCATATGTCTCTTGATATGTGGATGCACCTCGGGTTTTTCCCCTGAACCTCGCTGACCAATGAGGTGGCGGTATCTATGAACAGAACCTTCTTGAGGTCTATCTTCTGATCAGAAAACAGGGAGGAAATGTTTTCAAAGGGCCTCTGGAAGCTGATGTATATTCCATCAAACCCCTTCTTTGTCATTAGCTTCACAGAAGAGGAGCCTGTTTCGAAGTAGGCTTCTGCAGGAAGCTCCATCATTATAACAGCCCCCTCTTTGTGCTTCTTTATCACGTCTCCTAGAGACCGCTTTATTGATTTTCTAGGCATTGCACCATTTCCCATTCATTGTAGTCAAGATTATGTAATATTTAATATTACATA
>CAYQXC010000075.1:0-2890 GCA_964421545.1 uncultured archaeon
CTTTAGGATAGTGCTGCTTGGTGGATTTCTTGAATCCCTTTGATGGAGGGGTTAATCTGAAAACAGGCTTTATTTCTTTGGGAATCTTTCCAGTTTCCTTTATCTTGTTGAAAACATCCTGAGCCTCTTCTTTCGTCAGTTTCTTGTCCCCCAGTTTTCTGCCTCTTTTCTCAATCATGTGTTTCAAAATGCTATCATCAACCTCCCCGTAGGTTGCCCAGTTCCTGACCTTCTGGACCATTCCCTTGATGTTGTCGGTCTCCTTCAGCACAACGCAATGCATTCTTCTGTTCAGCCTCAGCATAGAAAAAGTGTCCCTAATGTCCTTCCTCATACCAACAGAGCCCTTTATCCTGATTACCGCGTACATATCATTCGACCCTACCCACCTTCATGCCGACCTTCTTCTCAAACTCCGGCTTCAGTTTGTAAACATTAAGTTTCTTCAGAGCATTGAACACTGCCCTTGCGAAGTTTATCCTCATCTTGGTGTTTCCCCTTGACCTGCACCATATGTCGCTTATTCCAGCAAATCTCATGATCTTCTTAATCTCGTTGGAGACAGCCAGACCAATTCCCTTTGGCGCTGGTATCAGCTTTACTATGGACGACCCGCTTTTTCCCTCGACAGTAAACGGAATTGAGTGGTGAGTCGCGCAGAGGCACTCCCAAGAACCGCAGCCCCTTGCTATGGGGATTATGTTCAGCTTTGCCTTGGTGGTTGCCTTCTCAATTGACTCCCTGTGCTTTCCTGGAGGGCTTGAGGCCAAACCAATGCCAACATACCCGTTCCTGTTGCCTACAACAGCCATGACAGACATCCTGTACCTCCTGCCGCTCTTGTGCATCCTCGAGGTTCTCTTGAAGGGCGTTCTCCTTATTCCTCCCCCCTTCCCCGTCGAGCCTCCAACAAATATAACATCCTTCTCCAAGTCTGGAAGCAGCATGTCGACAATGGGCGCCTCAGCAATCTTTATGCCTTTGGCGAATACCTCGTCAATGTCAGTTATCTCACCTGCCAAAACCTTCTTGCCTAATTCTGTTTTCGGCTTCCATCCCTCTGGTATTTCAAATCTAGGCTTCCTTTCTACACTTTCCTCTGGTTCAGGCTTCTCCTTTTTCTCCACGGGTTTTTCCTCTTTCTTATCCTCAGTCTTGACTTCTTCTTTAGGAGCTTCTTCTTTTTCAGTCTCTTCTATCTTCTTCTCTTCAGGCTCTGTCTGTTTTGGTTTCTCTTTATTCTTTTTGGTTTTTTTCTCTGGCATACTAACCCTCTATCTTCTTTTTAACATCCTCAAATTGTTTTGCAATATCCTCTGATATGTGCTTCCCCTTGATCCTATCCTCGCTGGGAAGTATTGACTCTGAGTGTGGAATGTTCACTCCCGAGTCCAAGACCCCTTTCAAGGCTGCATAAAGCCTTGAGCCTTTTGTTGATGTTTGCAATCCTAAATCTAAAATGGCTTCCTCGATTTTCTTTTCCTTTGCCTTTTTTCCCGCAAGCAGTCCTGTCAAGTATGCAGCGGGAATGTTTCCTCCCTTTGTCCAACCAAGCTTCTTCAGCTCAGTTGAAAAGGCATAGGCAATTGTTTGGTCTCCATCTTTGTTGAAATTAATGAACTGAACAGAAATATTGGACAGACTTTTTCTTATGACCAGCCTGGTCTTCTCAGATTTCAGCAGAGCTAGCCTTTTCTTGTAATTGGTTTTCTTATTCCTTCTTCTCTTAAATTGTATTATGGCTGTTTTGTTTTTCATTTTATCCCCTTCTTCAACAGTTTTTTATCCTTGAGGTATGTCATTAGGTGCGCCTTGCTTCTGAACATGCCGCCCTTGACCAGCCTGTAAAGCCTTCTGTAAGCTTGAGCCTGCAATTGGTCCTTGTCCTTTAACTCCTTAATGAGTCTTCTTTGAGGCCTGATAATCCTGAGCCATGATGTTTTCTTTCCCCTCCTGGCGCCCTTGGCTCCTTTCCTGCTTCCCATTCTCTGCTGCTTTGCTTTCTTCTTTGTCTTCTTCGAAACCTTCTTGGCGGGCATCTTTTTGATCACGCCTTCCTTGATGAACCTTCTGATGTCCCTCCTTGTCATTGCCTGCTTTACCTTTTCATTCTTAGGACTAATCCAAACCCTGTTAACCCCACACTTCAGCACCTTTGATGCAAGCTTTTTTTGCAGGTTCATGAAAACAGCCTCTCCCTCTTTATATCCGGTTCAAGAACAATTCCAAAATCATTAAAAAACGAATTGCAGTTAGGGCAGACAAATACCTTTTTGTCTTTCTTCCAAGAGTTACCCCTTACACCGCAAATCGGACACCTTTTCTTACCAATCAAATACATAATCACACCTTTTTCTTTGCCTCTTTCTTGTTTTCAGGCTTAGCCTCTTTTTTCTTTTCTGCTTTTAACGGGTTCAAAATTTTTATTTTCAATTCCGAGGCCCTCTTCATTATATCAAGCCTCTTCCTTTTTCCAACTGTTGACGCGATTCTGCAAGCCTGTTTTTTGGAGTCTATTTTCTCCAAATCTTTTGCATTGTAAACCAGAACATCCTCATAACCGGACGGATGCAGTCCCCTGATAGCCTTCGGCGAGCCATAGCCTGCATTGGGCATGGAGCCCCTGGCTATCTTGTGCTTTCTCAGCTTTGACTGGCTGCCCATTGGCCTTCTCCACTTCTTGCTGATTCTCTTTACGTTCTTTGATCCCTGCCTCAGGAATTTTGGTTTTTTTCTTTTTTTCATGATCATCACATTGTCCTGAAGATGCCGTCCTGGAAGACTCTCCTGTCCCTGGACTTTATCCATGTCACCCTTTCCAAGTTTGCTGCTGTCTGGCCGACTTCCTCCTTGTTTATACCAGTGACTGTTATCTCGTCTCCCTTAATCT
>CAYQXC010000076.1:0-2875 GCA_964421545.1 uncultured archaeon
CAGAGTGGCGGCCACCCTGTCTCCGGACAGGAGATGAGCATCCATTATAGGGTTCAGGGATGTTATTTCCCTTCCGACCTTTCTTCCTATTTGGGAAGAGAGGTTGTATATCTCTTCCTCATTAACCATTTTCTTGGTTGTCTGCAGCCAGCCGAATTTCTTGTGGTAGATTGCTACGGGGACACTGGAATTGTTCACGGCAATCTCTTCCAGCCAGTCGTCTGACAGGATTATGTCTATGTCGCCAAGACCATACATCTTGTGCAATAATATTCCTGACAACAGTTTGGTCTTGTCAGAACTGGGAAGTATATTCCTAAACTCCTTCTCGGCATTTTCGAAGAACTTCTCCTTTAGTCTCAGAATCTTTTTCGGGTCAATTATTTCGTCAACTTTTATCTCGACGTTCCTAGCAAGCTTGTCAATAAGATGATGCAACAAAGCATTTGTGCCAGGTCCCAGCTTTGGTATGGAAATGTCATACATAGGAAGGTCTCCACTCTTTGTGTCTATCGTCACAAGCGCAGGGACATTGTCAGCTGTCACAACATATCTTTCGGTTATGTTCTTGGCTTTGGCTTTGGCTTTTTCTTCTTGTACATCCTCTTTACGGAGTATTTTGAGCTGCGCCTTGCCAACAACAGGATAGTAAACTTCAATCAAGCCTTTTTTAGCCAGAATCTTTGCCCACTCCTCTGCCCTGTCTTTTTTCAGGTTAAGCTCCTTGACAATGTCTTCAAGATTGACAGTCTTCCTGTCCCTTACAGCATAATAAATCTTGTCAAAGACAGTCTCAACAACTGATGGAACATTAAAATCTTTCTGCTCTATTTTTTTTGCTTTCATATAATCACTCCTTAAACAATACTAGATATCCTGTCTTGGACATGTCTCCAACTCTGTTGTCAACACTGTAGCTCCCCTCTGCCCTGATGAAAACATTCTCATCAGTCAAGCCATAGTCCATTTCCAGCATTGAGATGTTGGCAACCAAACCACTTGCCTCAACAATCAGGGTTCCCGACTTTTCATAGTTCCCGAATCTTATGTTGACCTCTGAACCGTCACTGAAAACAACATAGAAAGGATCATGCACATTGGCAGGATTAAGCTGGGAGCTCTGGGTCAGGACTGTGGTCCCGTTGACATCCTTTATTGTGACAGATGCTGTTGGATAGCCGTTGTTCTCAGTAACAGGAAAGCCGCTGCCAGTGGCATTGAACTTGTCTGTCCTCACCTCTATCCCAATTGCCTGGATTTCGTCAGGGGAGTCTGTGTACAAATAAAAGAATTCTCCGTTGGGATGGAAGGATATGTTGTAAGGGACAATAGTAAAGTTCTGGCTTAGCTCCAACTCAATTTCAGAATTTGTCAGGCCTGCATAGGTGCTCTCAATAAAATCCTCATAATCATCCAGTGTCTGCGTATAGGTCTTTCCAGAATAGACTGTATACACTTCCCCAAAGTCTATTTCCATTGAGCTTCCCCTCTCAATTTTTTTGAAACCAACGCCAAGCAAGTCAAAATAATCATTGGCAATGTCATTCTCAAGGTATCCCATCCTGCTTGCAACGCTTGTAACAGGTATAGAATTCTGGCTTTCCTGGCTCATTGTCAGATAAAATGAGCTGAATGCTGACAGGGAGCTCAGCAGCAGCAAGGTGGTAATGGTGAACATGAAACCCCTCATCCGAACCATGCCTCCATCTTTGCATAATAGACAACGCCGTTGCTTACAAACGTCCTTCTTGCAATAGAGGTCTTGTTCCCTGAAGTGCAGTTGGCCTTTGTCTGGGACAGCTTCAGGCTGTTGCCCGAATCGTAGACTTCTATTTTACCGCATATCTGTGCTGGCAAAAGGTTGTCCAGAAATGTTTCTATTGTACTTGTTGAGTTTGATTCTATAGCGTCCTTCAAATCATCGTTCAGTTCCAGAGCCGCCAGTGACTCCAAGCAAACCTCGTTGATATCCGAGTCAGTCCACTGAATCTGCTGGGTTTTTGAGAGATTGAAATAAATGACAGTAGTAAGGCTAGATACTGCTACAAATGCTATGACAGCGTCTATTGTCAAGACTATACCCCTCATCATTTCCAGACCCTCATTTCTATTTTTAGCCATCTGTTATCCTCCACGTCTGACAAGGCAACCCTCTCCAGTTTTACAACGTCCTCTGCTGAAGGGTCAGGAGTATTGCCAACAGAATAATCAGGACTCTCATCAAAGGTCCCATTGAATTCCCAGAACTCAAGATAGAAGTCGTATGACTGCAGGCCCAGTATTTTTTTATAGTCATCATACTTTTCTGCTTCCCACTCCTCGAATTTCTGCAGCTTCAAATCACTGATGTACCAAGGCTCGTTCTTTGACAAACCTAAAGATTTGATATTGGTCTCATTGAACCAATCTAACTGCCGTTTGTACCAATCCGAAGGGTTACCAGAAGTTTTCATTAAGGCGGACAAGGCAATCCTTGCAGCTATCTCCATGTCATTTCTCAATTCTGTTCTATAAGTTTTTTCTCTTGAAAAGTCCCATGCTGACGCGACTGTCAGCATAATAACTACGAATATCCCCATTGCTATTATCATGTCCACAAAAAAAACCTGCCCCTTATACAATGCTGACCACCCCGTTATTGTTTGTTAGATTTGTCTGGCCTGCTGTCAGATTCACAGCATTAACATCTGAAGTGATGATTAGACTTGTATACTGCCTTCTGTCCACGGACTGCCAAGTGATTTCAACAACGCGTGCCTCAGGATAAACAGTTAAATTGTAGTCAGTGTTGTCAGCCAGTTTGTCTGGGAGATATATGGTCTTCATAGACCCGTAACTTGACAGGAATATTTGGTTAATGGAAGTCGCCAGCTTG
>CAYQXC010000077.1:0-2863 GCA_964421545.1 uncultured archaeon
TTACAAAATTATTAATATTTATTTGGGGTTTCTCTCCTGTTTTAACTTCTATAATCCATTTTTCCCTTCCTTTCCTAGCTTTAACATCAAAATATCCTGCATGTGGTTTGTCAAAGGATTTAATATCCTTAAAACCATGTTTTGCTAGCCATCTAGCAACCTTTCTTTCAGCCCTCAACCCTACCTTAGGTACTTCTTTTTGTTTTTCAGTTAACCCTCTTCCTTTAGACATAAAATTAATTAAAACCTAAAATTATTAAATAAACAACTTCTTAGAACATAAAAAGAGAAATATGGTGCAGGGGGCCGGATTTGAACCGACGAAGGGACTAACCCACAAGGTTTCTCATGGGATTATTCTGAGCATCGCATCCTAAGCTTCGCATTCAAGATCTTGCGCCTTAGACCAGACTTGGCTACCCCTGCATAGAATTAACTTTCCAGTTAGAATATTTAAAATTATATTTCCAGACTGTCAAGCTCTTCCTTCAGCCTTAATATCTCGTCCCCGAGCTTGGACATCACCACGTCTTCAGCCTTCTTTGGCGCTTCCTTGACAAAGTGGTCCACTCCCCTTAGTTTCACGAAATCATTGCTGAAATCGCTAGCTGAGCTGGAAATCTTCTGCAGCGCCTTCTCCAACCTCTCATCTGTCTCGAAGTTCATCTGGTGTATCCTCTTCCTTATTGCAACCATGCCCATGAGCTTGCTTAACGACGTCTTCAACTCATTAATGTTGGACAGAATCTGCTTGTACTTGTCAACCTTGATGAACAAAGGAGCTGACCTAGGGCTCTCCTTAATCATCCTCCCCAAATCTATTATATCATGCGGCAATGGCTCTGCTGCAATAGGCTCGTACACAGGCCTCGCAGAAACAGCCCTCTTTATTTTTTCCAAATCCTCCATTCAATCACTAAGAATAATTTCTTTATTCAATATTTATTGCTTATGTATAAGATTTTTTGACCTGAAAAACTAGCTTTAAATAGTTTAGGGGAGCACTTCTGTTACTGGCGGTGATAAAATGGAAAACCCAAATGAAGAAAAGGCAAAAGTATTAGAAAAAAATTATACAGTTAGACTAGAAGAGCCTTGGTATTTCAAAAGATCTTAATAGGATATTTCTAGAAGAGTGCGCCGACCGGGATTCGAACCCGGATCGCAAGCTTGGCAAGCTTGTATCCTAACCATTAGACTATCGGCGCTTAATAAACTTATAATTCAGAGGAATATTTAAAAACCTTGGAATTTTAAAATTAAATATGAGGCTTGTTTCTTTTGGGTTGGGCAACATCCTGATAAAGATAGAAGGATGTGACAACGGCTGGGACCTGATAAGAAGACAATATAATATACCGAACTTATGGGAAAAGTATATGGATGGAACCCTTACAAGGCAGCAGGCAAAGGTAAGGGAATACGACATATGGAAACTAAGGGGTGTGACAAGAAGCGGACTCAAGAAGGACCTGGCAAAGTTCAAGTTGATGAAGGGAGCAAGGCAGACAATTAATTCACTAAAAAAGAACAAAATAGCTCCCGTAATCATTTCTGACAATCCTGAGTTCCTTGTCAAGGCTGTTGCCAAGAAATTGAGGATAAGGCATGCTGCCTACAACAGAATTATTTTTGACAGGAAAGGCTATGCTTATGACACAAAACCAACTCATCCATCAAGGAATACAAGAGTTTCAAAGGTTTTGGCTGTAAAGGATTTTGCAAAGAATACTTCCCTCAAGGACTGTACTGCTGTTGGCAACAATGAAAATGATTTGGGTTTATTCAAGAAAGTCGGATTGTCAATAGCTTTTAATTCTAAAGACAAGAAACTGAAAAAAGAAGCGGATGTTTCTATAAAGTCAAACGACCTTAGCAGCGTTCTAAAATATTTGATTTAACAAAAAGGCGCCGACGGCAGGATTTGAACCTGCATGTCCTTGCGGACATCAGTTTTCGAGACTGACGCACTACCAGATTATGCGACGTCGGCCTAATAGAAGTTAATACTAGAATTATAAAAATCTCTCTAATTCACATTAAGAGTTGATCAAGAAAAATATAATATGCTCTGAAGGATCGGAATACCTGCTATAGATAGTACTATGATGGAAAGCCTCCACAAGGTTGCAGTGCGTTCCTTCAGAACATATTGATGATGAGTCGGGTTTAATTATGGTCCTCCAAGGAGAATAAAGAAGCAGGAATCATCCCACATTAACATGTTGTGTGGATTCCATAGACTAGTGAAAACTTATTTGCTATCATAAACCATCTAGTCATTGTTTTCATAGTCTCAGTATATTGTTTCGTTCAACTAATAATAATATTTTGTATACTGTAGAATATAGATTAAAAAGTGCTCCCAGCGGGATTTGAACCCACATTACGGACTCGAGAGGCCCGTGTCCTTAACCGGATTAGACGATGGGAGCTTAAGATATAATTCAATGGTGTTTTTTAAATATGTTATGAACCTCTAGATATCAAACAAAGAAAAGAATAAAAGCGTTTCTGTTTAATTTTTATTGATAAGAATGAACAATTACAAAACATTGTTTTCAATAGAGACAGAAGAACAGGTAGAGAAGTTGAAAAAACCCATGTTTTGTATTGGGAAGAAAGGTAAAATTAAATGTTTGCTGGCATTAGAAGATGTAAAGGACTATCTAATGTCTTTGGTAAATGATAAAAAGAAAATCGTAATTGATGAAATGAAAGGTTCATTTACTTACACGGTTTATGGTAAAGGTGGTACATTTGACTATGATTTATACACTTTTGAAGGCAAAAAAGCTAAAGGCCAGGAAATGCTTGAAGAAGGGCTTCATAATCTGAGACGTTAAAAATTCCTGTGGGCCTG
>CAYQXC010000078.1:0-2859 GCA_964421545.1 uncultured archaeon
GTTGACATCTTCATGAGGATAATGAACAGAGATAATGGAGACATAGTGTGGGAGGATGTGCTGACGCAGGAGTGGGTTGACTTCATGCTGGAAAAAATTAACAGATTGCATGAGTTGGCTTTGGGCAAGCGTGAGTTCGAGCCTACAAAGAATCCCAGGAAGTGTTTGGCTTGCTCTTACAAGAATATATGCAAGAAGAAAGTGTGCTGAATTAAGATTTAAACTACTTTTCTATTTTTACTTCCTTTACTTCAGGCTTTTTTCCGAGTTCAAGGAGAAGGTGTGGCAGGGAATCTTTGTTTACTTGGACATCTATTTTATCCTGGCTTAAGAACACGAAAGAATATTTAACAAGTTTCTCCCTTTCCAAATATCCTGCAAACTCTCTTGCGTCTGCTCCTGGATTAAGATATATTGTCCTATGACAAACTTCTTCTTCCATTCAACCACTTACATTTATTAAATCATAAAAACATTTAAACCCATTTTCAGTCCTCTGCCCAGTCCACTTCTCCAACCCCCTTTCCCATTTTACCTTCCTTTCTTTTCAGGTATGAGAGAACTGAGAAGCCGAACAAGAGGAACGCTATGCCTATGAAGCCCATTATGAACAAGTCCCAGTCATTGAAAGATGGTTTGGCGCTGCCTGATGCCTCAACAATGGCGCCCATTATAAACCCTATGAAGAAGAAGCCGGATGTTATGGCAGTGTAGACGCCCAGGTGCTTCATACTAAAGAATTATAAAAACCGACATTTAAAACAAGACTAATTTTTTCCCCTCTCTCAGCATCAGCAGCAAACCGATAACAAGAGGGTCTTTCGGAGCTTTTATTTCTAATTAAGAATCAGGATATAGTAGTTCAGGGCTGTTGCAATTGTAACCCAGGCAATATATGGCAAGAGCAACAGGGCTGCTTTCCTGTCAACCTTGCAGAACTTGAAGATTGTGATGAGTATCACAAACCACATGGCGACTATCATTATTAATCCGTAGAGGGGGGACCTCAAACCGAAGAAGACAACAGACCACATTGAGTTGAGGACAAGCTGTCCAATAAATGCCAGCAAGGCACTTCTCACTTTCTCCTTTCCCGGTCCCTTCTCCCATACAAGATACAGGGATATTCCCATCAATGTATACAGAGTGATCCACACAGGGCCGAAAAGCCAGTTGGGAGGCGTGAAGAAAGGCTTGTTTAAGTCTGCATACCATGTCCCGATTGCAGGCATAGTGAATATTGAGCCGAATATTCCAGCTCCCTGGCATATGAGAATGAACAATAACAGCTTGACCCATTTGTTCATGATAAAGAATTGTGCTTTCTAAGTTTTAAGCATTAGTCTAAGCTTTAAATCCTTTTTTATGTTAATTTTATTAAGATTGCATGAACGAAAAAAAGCAAATGGCATATGTGCTAATTAATGTGAAGCCAGAAGCCTTTAGTACTGATTATTTCTCTGAAATAAGAAAAATTGTTGGCGAAGAAGCTCACAGGATTTATGGTGTTTATGATGTTATTGCCAAAGTTGAGGCAGGCAGCCGCAAAGGTCTGAAGGAAAAGATACAAGAAATAGAGGGTTTGGATAAGGTAAGGTCGATAATGCCCATGAGAGTTTCAGAAGGTTGGATAAGGGAAGATAATGGAGAAATAACAGAAAAGAACTACAAAAGCCAATAAATAATCATCATTTATAATTATCCATTTCTAGAAAGACATAAAAAATTTACTGTTTACAATAATGAGCATGGAGAAGAAACCTCACAAAGAATCTGGGAGAATAAGCTTGGACAATCTTATTCCAAAGGTTATGCTTGGTAGGGGCATAGATGACAGTGAGTTGGCATTGGCTGCCGGCATAAGAAGGGATAGTGACAGAATACCTTCAATATACCTTTTTGACAAAAAACACACCAATGTCATTGTTGAAATTCTACAAGACGATGAAGAACATGTAATCGATAATTTAGATTATGTTGGGAAGACTTTGGGGAAACCCGTCTGCCCCTTCTATTTTTTAGGCAGTGTTCCTGCCAATCTTAAGGGTCTAATTGGTCAGCAAAGCGAATGCTATGCTGTGTATGAAGTAGAGAAAGTGCCCTTTTCTCACTGTATGGAACAAGAAATAGAAGAAAAGACAACAGTAAGGTTCAAGCCCCAAGTCAGGCTAAGAGATATCAAACCATTTCTAAAGAAATAGTTATTTTCTGGAGACGAACACGCTATTCTTTATGTAAAATCTCAAAGGCATGTCCTTTCCCCTGTTTATACCTATCCTTGTTGTTGTGAGAATTCTCGGCTTCTCTCTTGAGTTTTCTATGAATAGACTTCCATTAGTCAGGTCCTTCCCATTGAAACTTCTATCTATTCCAAGGGCTTGTGTCAGCTTGCCAGGGCCATTTGTCAGGTCCTTTATCTTGTTCCTCCTCATCTTCATTATCTTAATTCCTTCAAGTGGTTCTAAAGCCCTTATGAGGACAGCCCCAGGAACACCTTTCTTCTCAGTCACAACATTGAACATCCAGTGGTTCCCGTAGGTGAAGTAGACATAAGCGATTCCAGGCTTCTGGAACATGATTATATTCCTTTTGGTGACCTTCCCAAAGGCATGCGATGCCGGGTCGTTGGGTCCAAAATAAGCCTCAGTCTCGACTATCTTGCCTTTGCACATGCCATTCACCAGAACCTTGCCCAAAAGCTCCTTGGCAACTGTTTCGGTGTTTCTTGAATAGAAACCTCTCTTAAGCCTCATAATAAGAAATGTATCAATGAGAATAAAAATAGAGCTAGGCTGACTTCTCTTTCAGCAGTCTCTCCAGCAGGTCCCCGAAAGACTCCCTTGGCTGCTTCTGGCTTGC
>CAYQXC010000079.1:0-2842 GCA_964421545.1 uncultured archaeon
TGTTTTTTAACCTCGTCAATACCCACCTTGTCTAATTTGTCAATAATCCTGAAAACATCAAGTATCTTCTTATCGCTGACACCAGCATACTTTGCCAGGTCTGTTAAAATTTTCCTGTTATTCAGTCTGATGAAGAATTTCTTGAAGCCCAGCTTGTTGAAGCTGTCAATTGAGCATAGTATAACATCTGCATCAGCCAGCATTGAATTGCTTCCAACAATGTCAATGTCTGCTTGAGAAAACTCCCTGAATCTTCCCCTAGAGACATCATCGTATCTCCATATCTTGCCTGTCTGGTATCTCTTGAACGGCAGAATCAGATTGGGATTGTTAGCAACAACTCTTGCCAAGGGAACTGTCAGATCGTATCTTAGTCCTATCCTTCTGCCAGCCTTGTCTTTGAAATCATAGGCCTCCTTTATTACTTCCTCGCCGCCTGCACCCTTCTTTGACAGAACCTCCCAAGACTCAAGTGCAGGAGTCTCTATTGGCTGGAAACTATACAATTCAAAAACAGACCTGATTTTGTTTATTATGAAATTCTTTATTCTCTTGTCTTTTGGCATCAGGTCTCTGGTTCCCTTGACTGTTTGCATATTGTATTTTTTAGAATTAGGAATAGATAAATCTCTTGTTTTATTGATGAAGTGATTCACCCATTTTGCTCACAAGAATAATTACCGCAGATTTTATTTAAAACCATGTTACAAGACTCTATTACCTTGATTTGAAAGTGTGCTGTTCCATCAACATCTTGACAATGTAATGCACTATCGCCTCATCATTGCCCCTGTCCCCTTCTTCAACCGCGTCATAGTATTTGATTTTATCTCTTAGTTCTATGCAGAACATTGGGATCTTGTTCTTCAACAATATCCAGTTCATTACGACCCTTGATGCCCTTCCATTGCCGTCAGCAAATGGGTGTATCCTAACTAATTTATTGTGCAGGATCGCGCCCAATTCAACAGGATGCAGTTTCTTTCTGGCAGAATAATACCACTGGAAAACCTTTCTCATCTCTTCTTTAACTTTTTTATGAGAGGGAGGAATCCATTTAGACCCAGAGATTCTGACTTCATTATCCCTGAAACCGCCAACAATTCTGCAGTCAGTGTTTTTTGTAAGGAGCTCGTGGATTTTCAGCAAAAAGTTCTGATTAAATTCTCCCTTGTATACTTTCATAAACTCGTAGCAGTCCTTTGAGTTGATAGCCTCATTGTAGTCATTGGGAGTGACGCCAGTAGGAATTATGTTTTCCGTTAGAATCATGCTTGTTTCACGAAGGCTCAGACGATTGCCTTCAATTGCATTGGAATTATAAGTGAACCTCACGACAAAGTCTTCTTCATATTTTTTTCTTTCAACAGCGCTTAGCTTTCCATACCATTCTTTAAAAACCTCTTTCAAGTCCTGCAATTTTTCTGCTTCCTCATCATCCAAGTAGGTGTGTTTAGAAACAGGCTTCATGAGTCCATTTTTTAAAGCCTTTTTCTCAATTTCCTCAGCTGCCTTTTTTGTCTGTTCTTTGGAGGGTGGCTTGACGCCAACATACTTTCTTATTTTCTTCCACTTTTTGTTGCTGACTCTAAAGTTCTTCGTAACATAGTAATAGACCTTGCCTCCCCTTTTAATCTTCTCTAAATAAACCATATGTATTGTATGGGCACAGAAGTATATAAAATTATCAATTTTTATAAAGTAATGTGCCCTTATAAACAATGAATTTTCCTATTGTAGAATCATTTTTTGCCTTTATGAAATACTAATCTTTAAATCTACCTTCTCTCAAACCCTTCAAACTCTTCTCTGTAGTCAGCAAACTCTGTTTTGACATTGTCAACCCTTGCAGAAGGAGGACCTATTTTACACCATTCCAACATTTCCTTTATTTTATTCTCAGGACCCTCAAAAACAGCCTCAACCTTGTCATTATCAAGATTTCTGACCCATCCCTTTATTCCAAGGGATTCGGCCTTTCTTATTGAGGACGACCTGAAGCTGACACCCTGGACAAGTCCCGTTATCAGGACATGCACCCTAACTGACCTCAACCACATCACCGATTGTCAACTTGCTAGAACCCATTCTCTTGTCAAGAACAGTCTCCACTACCTTCTCCCTTAGCTTGATTTCAAAGAACCTCTCAAGCTTCTTTATGAGTTTCATTGGAGGCTTCCACCCTTCTTCTATTCTTTTTATGACAGAGGACTTTTCCTTTAGCTTCTTAGCCAGGTCCTCCTGAGTCAACTTCCTCTTCTCCCTAGCCTTTCTTATTGTCTTGTGGAAATCTCTGACCAGTTCGTGCTCCATATCCTCTATATGTGGTGTCCTCTTGTCCTTCTTTCTGATTTCAATCCTAGGAATCTCCTTCCCATATTTGACACAGTCATCGCACACATCAAGAATACTGCCCTCGACCTTGGCCTTCCTAGTGGCCTTGGAACCGCAAAGAACGCACTCCACCATTACTTATAAATAGATTTTACAAGAATAAATATCGGGTTGTTATGACCGGTGGACGAGAAATCCAGTTCTAAAGATTTATTTAAACATAATTATCTATTATTTCTAGGTGTTTTAGATGCAGTATGAACCGCAGGAAATAGAGAAGAAAATATTGAAGTTCTGGGAGAAGAACAAGCTGATCGAGAAGTCGCTGAAATTAAGAAAGGGCAAGAAGACCTTTTCATTCTTAGACGGGCCCCCGACTGCCAACAACCCGATGGGCGTCCACCACGCCTGGGGTAGGACTTACAAGGACTTGTTTTTAAGATTCAAAACCATGCAGGGCTTTGACACGAGAAAGCAGCCTGGCTTTGACTGCCAGGGCTTGTGGGTG
>CAYQXC010000080.1:0-2822 GCA_964421545.1 uncultured archaeon
CAGCCGCCCTCAGTTCTGTGAATTCTCCCTCTTTTAATTCCCTTATGCTGCTCCTGGCTTTCTTCTCAGTCTTCATCTTGCTTATTTCAGGCAAATCAGACTGCTCAAGAATCTTTACTCCGCCTCTTCCGCTCAGCCTTATCTCAACGCCGCCAATGTTGTTCTCCCTTGTGTAGCCGCCGAACACCTCGACAGCCATGCCAGGCTTTAATTTGTCAATCATCTCTGTCTGCTGGTCCCATAATGACATCCTTATTGTTCCTGTCTGGTCGCCTAGAATAACGCTTGCCACCTTTCCCTTTCTTCCCTTTGACTCGAACTCCTTCGCAGGGAATATGTTGACGATCCTTGCGTTGAGATTGAGGTTCCTTATTTTCGGGAGGATGTTCTTTATCTCAAGCCTTCTTTGTGTTTGTGATTTTTGAGGGAACAATTCTATTCCCATCTCCTTTGCGATTATGTAGGCAGCCCCCTCCTTTGAGACAAGATTGGAGAGCTCATTCTGCTTGTCAATTATCCTTTTTTCGGCCTCGTTCTTTGTGATGCTGCCCTTGTCAATTATCTTTTGAAGAATGATTTCAAAATCCATAAAATCAATTGTAGTCTGAAACTTAAATTCTTTTTTTACTACCCTCAGAGTCAAATAACTTTCCTCTTTGCCCGGCAGACATCCTCCATTTTCACGGTCTTCCTCTTCTTGCTTTTGGCGATGGCTATTGCCTCTGATGCTATGTCGAACGTTATTTCCTCCAGCAGTTGGGCGAACTCCTCCACGGCTGCCTTGCTGACCCTCATGTTGGATCTCTTGAGTATCTTCTCTGCCGTTGCCAAAGGAATCTGCATATCTAAGAATAACGCTTTGGATTAATATATTGTTTTAGACTACTTCAAAGAACTGCCAGGGGGTGAGGTCCGAGAGTGTTCTGATGGTCTTGCCGGTTGTTTGGGTTAGTTCCTTCTTTGAGATTTTGCTTAGAGTGTAATCGTCGGGTGCGGTGTACGATTCCAAGTCCCCGTGAATGTAATAGACAAAGCTTGGGCCGAGGGAGTATTCATTATTGCCAATATTTCCATATCTCATCTCGTTGGGTATCTTCACCATGTTCGCGACTAGGCCTCCCTGTTCCGTGTTTTCTTTTATATCTCTGTGCATTTTTTTGAGCTTCCATGTCAGCACGTTCTTGAATATCACTAGGTCTATGTCCTTTATGCCCGGCAGGCCCTCCCTTACGTCGTGCCTCATCTCAATTATTTTCCCGTCGCAGGAACACAAAGGGAATTCCGGATCTATGTCTAGGAAGTACGCTGCTTCTGATTTCTCTAACACGTAAGAAGGAAGATTGTCCTTGTTCAAGCCTGAAAGTGGGTATACGGCATTCTTTCCTATGTGATGGTCGTCAAGATATTTGGAGAATACAATTTTGTTGACGTTCTCATTGTCATATAACGGCTCTCCTCTTTGCGGGTCGCTTCTCACCACCTCAAGTATCTGCTTTTCAATATCAATAGGGAGGTTCCTATAGAGAATTTTGCTGTTGTTCTCAACGACTTTCGCTGGATCGAGAGAAGTGACCCACTCTGCGTAAGCGCCCTTTCTCGCTATCTGCGGTTTTAATTGAAGGGTAGCTGCCATTAGACCACTATTAAGTAGTTAAACTATTAGACATTTAAACCTTTCCTAGTTATATGACCTCTCACTAACACAAAAAATCTGTTACAGGAGCTGATTTTCCTCCTAGGCTCTTTCCTAAGGGAAACCTCACTTTGGTCCAAACCCCTGGGAGAGAAAAAAATTCTAAAAAATTGAATAATGTTTTATATTGTATATTTTATAATTTATATTAAATTAAGCATATATCAAAAAATATATAGGAAAATAAATAAGAAACGATACATGTAGAAGTTTATATACTTTAAAACACATATAATAAAAAATACTGGATACATTTAAATAATGTCCCGACCAAAAAAACATATAGGAAACGGTGTGAGAATGAAAGTAACGCAAAAAAATATCTTCGAAAAACTTTTTCTGCATCCCAAGCCAGTCAAGATGCTGACCTCCCTGAAGAAGGAGGACATACAGTACGCGACGCAGGTGTCAAAAGTCGTTGACTGCACGTATTCCCACACTGTTAAAGTTCTGGACATGTTCAAAAGATTGGGCTTGGTTGTCTTTGAGAAGAAGGGAAGGATCAAGCTTGTGAGGCTTACTGAAGAGGGCCAGGATGTGGCCCATGACTTCGAGGGAATACGAAGAAAATTCCTGAAAATGGCCAAGAAAACAAAATTTTCTAATACAAAGAAGTGAAAAATTGCTCTTTTGGTATATCCAAATAGGACGTCCTATAATATAGAAATGCTTTCAGACACTTAATGTTGATTTCTAACTCTGTTGAAATGTTGTTTTCGTGTCATCAAGATGCTGCCGGCAGATATACCACTGATGGACATATCTGTGGAAGGTGTTTTCTACCCTAGGACCGTTTTTGACACTTGTCGTTAATCTTTATATTTCAGTTCCATTTTATATGTTATATGAAAGAATTGCTTCTGTGGCTGTATGGGAAGTCAGCTAGGAATGCTCACATAAGGGAGATGGCTGAAAAGGCCATATTAATATTGAAGAAAGAGGGCTCAATGGAGTACCAGGAGCTGGCCAAAGCGTTGGGGATAGGCTTCAACAAGTACCAGAAGCCCAAGCGAACCTTTTACTTCGTCATTAATCCGTTAAAGAAGATACAGTTGATCCAGGACAAGAGGATATTTGAGGACAAATCAAAGAAGAAGTACAAGACGGTTTACTTTTTCAATCCTGACGC
>CAYQXC010000081.1:0-2812 GCA_964421545.1 uncultured archaeon
CTTATAATGACTGGCGGAACTATTGCTTCCAGAGTGGACTACAAGACAGGCGGTGTCCTTGCGCTGGAAAAACCGGAAGAGCTTGTGGCCAATATCCCGGAGCTAAAGGACATTGTTTTTATCAAGGATGTTTCCACACCTTTCAAGAAGATGTCTGAAGACCTGAATTGTAAAGACTGGCAAGCTCTAGCCAAGCTGGTTGCCAAGGAGTTAAACAAAGCTAAAGGAGTAATAATAACTCAGGGAACAGACACCCTGCATTTTACGTCCGCTGCCTTGTCTTTTATGTTAAAGAACCTTCACAAGCCAGTTGTTTTAACTGCAGCTCAAAGGTCCTCTGACAGGGGAAGCAGCGACTCGTCGATGAACCTTATCTGCGCTGCACATGTTGCCACTTCTAACATCGGAGAAGTGGGGACTTGCATGCACGGCTCTACTGATGACCACTACTGCTATTTCATAAGAGGGACCAAAGTGAGGAAGATGCACTCGACAAGAAGGGACGCCTTCAGGAGCATAAACGAGCCGCCATTGGCAAAAATATTTCCAGGTGGCAAGATTTCCATAATCAACAAAAACCACAAGAAGAGAAATGACAACAAGAAAGTGATGGCTGATGTCAAGTTCGAGCCCAAGGTTGCCTTGGTGAAAACTTATCCCGGAAGCGAGCCGAAAATTCTGGAATTCTTGGTCAAGAAGGGCTACAAGGGATTTGTCCTTGAGGGAACTGGAATGGGGCATGTTCCCACGACAACTGAGAAGTCTTGGATACCTGCTATCAAGAAACTCACAAAGAAGGGCATACCAGTTGTCGTCACAACGCAGACAATATACGGCAGGGTCAATCCCGATGTTTACACAAACCTGAGAATTCTTTTCCATGATGCAGGGGCAATACCTGCAGAGGACATGTTGCCTGAAACAGCCTATGTTAAACTAGGTTGGGTTCTTGGACATACCAAGAATCTGAAGAAAGTGAGGGAAATGATGCTTACCAACATTGCTGGCGAAATAACAGAAAGAACGGAGATAGAGACTTTCATGGTGTAGAAATGGTAGAAATGACAAAACAAGAAGAATTTTTAAATTTGATAGAGAAAATTGATGGAGAGAACCCAAGGAACTTCTTGGAAATGTTTATGAGAAGATATGGTCATAAAATAGTTGATTATGTTTATGTAACAAGTTGCGAGCACAATCACATTGAAGGTACCTCCCATAAAGAATTCTTTTATGAGATACTGGACGGCTCCCAATTGTGGGTAAAGGATTCCACAGGTAAGATAGTCACTATATCTTACAATAATTACAGAAAAGAAGTCATGGATGTCTGGAGGGAGCGTCAAAAGAGGAGGAATAGTTAGATGACTGATTACAAAAAGATAGGCTTCAAATGCGGAATAGAAATTCACAACCGACTGAATACAAAAACAAAGCTGTTCTGCAACTGCAAGCCAAGATTCTCAGAATCAAAACCAATACTGCTGATCAAGAGAAAACTAAGGGCAGTGGCAGGTGAAACGGGACAGGTTGATGTTGCCGCAATGTATGAATATCTCAGGGATAGAACGTTCTTCTACCAATGCTATCCAGAGGAAACCTGCCTGATATGCATTGACGAGGAGCCTCCGAAGTCGGCTAACGAGGAAGCGCTGGAAGTTTCCCTGCAGATTGCAAAACTTCTGAAAGCGGAAATACCAGACGAGATACACATAATGAGAAAAACTGTTATTGATGGTTCTAACACTTGCGCTTTCCAGAGAACTGCCATTGTGGGATTGAACGGTGTTCTTGAAACATCCCAAGGCAAAGTGGGGATAACCAACATATGCCTTGAAGAGGAGTCAGCAGGCAAGGTCAAAAAAGAGGGAAAGGAGCTAACCTACCGTCTGGACAGGTTGGGCATTCCCCTTGTGGAAATAGGGACTGCTCCCGACATAAAGAATCCAGATCATGCAAAAGAAGTTGCTGAAAAACTTGGCATGCTGGTAAGGTCAACAGGCAAAAGCCAGAGGGGCATAGGCGTCACAAGACAAGATGTCAATGTTTCAATAAAAGGCGGGGCAAGGGTTGAGATAAAGGGGTTCCAGGACTTGGACTCAATACCTCTTGTTATTGAAAATGAGATCAAAAGGCAGCAGGATGTGATAAAGAAGGGAAAGAAGCCAAAAGAGGAAACAAGAATAGCAAAGCCAGACGGGACAACAGAATTCACAAGACCCTTGCCGGGAGGGGAGAGACTCTATCCCGAGACTGACTTGAGAAGCATTATAGTTACAAAAAAGATGCTGTCAAAAATAAAGATACCTGAGACATGGGAAAAGAAGGCAAAGAGGTTCGGAAAGATTCTACCGAAAGACATGGTAGACCAAGTCTTGAAAAGCGAGCATTTAGTTTCATTTGAAAAACTTTCCAAGAAATATGATCCTGTTCTTGTTGCAAGCACTTTTGCTTCAACCACAGTATCTCTAAGAAGGATGGGAGTTGATACTAATTTTTCCGAGGATCAGTATGATGATGTTTTCTCCTCTGTGAAAAACAAAACCATCTCAAAGGAGGCAATACCGGACATTTTGGAAATAGTTGCCAAGAGCAAGCTTCCTGTCAAGGATGCAATAAAGAAGAGCGGTCTGAAGGGAATGACAGAGGAAGAATTGAGAAAGATAGTAAAGAAAGTAATCGGAAAACATCCTAATCTTGTTGAGCAGAAGAGAATTTCACCCCTAATGGGAATAGTAATGAAGGAAGTCAGGGGAAGAATATCTGGCAAGACAGTTGCTAAAATTCTGAACGAAGAATTAAAGTAAT
The DNA here is from genome assembly GCA_964421545.1 of uncultured archaeon. Taxonomy (GTDB): domain Archaea; phylum Aenigmatarchaeota; class Aenigmatarchaeia; order Aenigmatarchaeales; family Aenigmatarchaeaceae; genus JAFGAZ01. The sequence continues at coordinate 2,809 of CAYQXC010000081.1, forward strand.
CATT
>CAYQXC010000082.1:0-2785 GCA_964421545.1 uncultured archaeon
CGACACCGATTCCGCCCATCGCGATTCCAACACCCTCGGCAACTATCCCTGTTTTCTCGCCCTCCAGTTTGAGTCCAGCGTCGATTGTTATTATCCTGCTGATTCTCTGCTTTTTCAAAAACTTGGCCAGAAACTTGCCAGGATAGCCTGTTGCTGCGCCTGGCCCGTCTGCCTTTGATATCCAGACATTCCTGCCGTTTATCTTTGTCTTGGCAATGGCAAAAACCTCGTCTTCGTACACCTTGGGCTTTTCTTTTATTAGACTTGCCGCGACCAATGGCCCTATCCCGTCGCCTATTGGTGCGCCGTCAACAAAAGCTTTGGTCGCTTTCATTGAGGCCTTGGCAATGCTTGTGATTAACGGTATCTGCATCTGGATGATCATTGCGTACTGGAACATCTTGTACTTCTTGATCAGTTCAACATAGTGTCTTACTATCTTTGCTATCTGGTGAGTTGTTATTGCCCCGGACAAGGCGTTCTTGATGTTCTTCTTCTCGTTCTTTGATGCTCCTGGATTTATCTGGTCAACAAAATACTTGAACCTAGAATCGTAGTTTTTGATAATGTGGTCGAGCTTCTTCATTATCCCGTAGGGGTCTGTTCCAATTGGAGTCACTGCGAAGAAATCCATGAAATTGTTAAGCTGTTTCTTGACATCCTTTTTTGATTTTTTGGAGATTGACTTGAAGATAAATCCCTTGGATTTTATTGCCATCTGCTCCAGGTCAGCTGCCTCTTTCTCCAGCTTCATTATTGTCTGCGTTGTCATCAGTCTCGGGCCGAAGAAAATCGATATTATAATCAGGATAATCCACACGACAGTGGATATCCAGTCTCCTCCAATTTGGGATAGCATAAAATCACTTATCTTGTTTGTTATTTAAATAATTATCTATATAAGCCACAGCAAAAATCCAGTTATCAGCGGCACAAAGATATTGTCGTCCACTCTTGGAAGCATCTCAACGAACGTTGCAATAATTGCAATGGCAATTGCTTCCATAGGACTCACAAAGAACATTAGTATAATCAGGGTGGTCACAAAAAACACAGTGCTGCCCTCCCAGCTCTTCTTTTTGTTTATTGGCAGCTTGTGCTTGCCGAAGAACGTCCCCACAAGTGTTGACAAGGCGTCTGACAATGACAAGACAGCTATTGAGGCTATTGCTATTTCAGGCTGGAAGAAGGCTGTCACAATGAAGCATCCCAGGTAAAAGGTTATTGCGCCGCGGAACGGCAGCTCGGTCTTCCTCTCGTAAGTTTTGAACTCGTCCTCTATCATGTTCTCGAACTCGTCCAAGGCCTTTATCTTTATTATCTTGTACTTGTCCTTGTTCTTCCTGTATTCTCCCAATACAAAGAAGGTCAGTGAAACCAAAAGCATGAGCAAGGCGGCATACCACTTTCCCAATAGGTAAATGAGAACAATAGTGAAAATACCCAGGATGTGGGCCATCTGCCTTTTTATTTCCAGTTCCATAAAATCATTTTTTACTCTTGAACGGCCATGCGAGTATCTTGAAAAACTGCACTATGAAATGGTAGAACTCGTACACAAAAAGCATCACCAGGCCTACGAAAGCAAAAGTTATGCCGGTCTCTATATTGGCAGTTATTGGCAGTCCCATGTAGCTGGCGACCCATGGGAAGACAAAGCCTGCAACAGATATTATAGAGGCCCTCACGATTATCTTGAACAGCTTGTACAGTACAAAAACAAATACTATAAAGGTCAGAAAAATTATTACAGTCTCCACTGTTACTTCAACAACCATATAAATTAATTAGTGCAGGCATTTTTAAAAGTCTTAACCCCACTTTAAAAGCCTTGACAAAAACGATAGAAGTTTCTTCTCTTCCTCCTCTCCCACCAGCCAGCCGGCGAACCTTGTCAGCTCCTTGCTTGCCGAGGACCTGGGCTTGTGCAGGACAATGGGGGTTCTTTCTGCCAGGCTCTTGTGAACGTTCATGTCATGCGGGATGGATGCGATTACAGGAAGTTCTGTCAGGATTTCCACTTCCTTTTCTGAAAGCTCATGCCTGCCTCCGGTGATCATGTTCAGTACAACGCCTATTGGCTTTTTCCTCATGCTTTTTATGATATCCCTACACTTTATCACGTCCGTTACTGCGGGCAGGTTGGGGTTTGTGACAAGTATTATCTCGTTGCTAGCCTTTATGGCTGAAAGGGCTTCGTTGCCCAGGCCCGGAGAAGAGTCCAGAAGTATAATGTCAACATTTTTATGCAGCTTGTTTATGATACTCTTTAGCTTTGACGAATCGACTCCCACCATCTCCTCTAGGCGTATGGATGCAGGTATTATCTTCATTCCACTGGGATGGCTGTACATTGCATCCTTGATTTTAGTCTCGCCCCTTAGCACGTGGTTCAGCGTGACAGGGCAGTAGTACATGCCCAGGGAAAGGCTTAGGTGCGATGTTGTCAGGTTGCAGTCAACAATCGCAACATCTTTTTTGAATTTCTTGGCTAGGACAGCACCTAGGTTAGCTGTCACAGTGGTCTTGCCAACACCACCCTTGCCTGATATTATGCCAATCTTCCTTTTCTTTTTCATAAGATCATTTTTTAGTTTTTCTGGTCCTCAGACTCAAAATCTTCTCCTCGTATTTTGACTTGAGCTCCTCATAGCTCTCGCTTGATATCAACCCCTCTTTATACTCCTCTTCCAGCAGGCCCTCAGCCTCTTCCAGCCTTCTTATCTCATCGTCTGTTTTTTTGCTCGGCCTTCTCCTGTCCAGTCTCCTGCCCAGCACGCTCTCT
>CAYQXC010000083.1:0-2580 GCA_964421545.1 uncultured archaeon
CCTGAAGAGCGTTGAGGAGATTTACCAGGAGGGAGGCACAATTCTAGGAACATCAAGGGAGAACCCCTTCAAGACAGAGGGGGACCACAGGAAGGTCATGGATGATCTCAAGAAGCTCAACATCGATGCCTTGATTGTCATAGGCGGGGACGACACTCTGGGGGCTGCCAAGAAGCTCAGCGACTTGGGCGTCAATGTGGTTGGCGTTCCTAAGACAATTGACAATGACCTGTCTTCAACTGATTACTGCATTGGCTTCCAGACAGCAGTGGCAACAGCAGCAGAGGAAATAGCGAAGATCCAGACAACTGCCAAGTCGCACGACAGGGTTATCATCGCTGAGGTCATGGGAAGGAACGCTGGATGGCTGACATTAATGGCAGGCCTGGCTGGCGGTGCCCACATAATTCTTGTCCCTGAAAAGCAGTTCGACATCAAGTCTGTTTGCAGGACAATAAAGAAGAGAGAGAAGCTTGGCAAGACCTACACTGTCATTGCTGTTGCAGAAGGGGCAAAGCCCAAGAACATTGATGATTTAGTGACAGTGAGCAAGGAGAAGGACGAGTTCGGCCATGAGAGACTAGGCGGAATAGCAGAGGTCCTTGCAAAGGAGATTGAGAAGAGGACAGGCAGGACCACGAGGTCTGTTGTTCTCGGCTATGTGCAGAGGGGAGGTCCTCCAGTTGCCTTTGACATAAACTTTGGCATTCAGCTTGGAATCGCAGCTGTTGATTTAGTAAAAAAGGGGAAGTTCGGCTATGCTGTTGTCCTCAAGGGAATAAAGATAGTTAAAGTAAAGCTTGAGAAGGTTGTTGAGAAGAACAGAACCTTGAGAAAGGATTTGATCAAGTTCACAGACTTCTTTTCCAATATGTGATACAATGGACCATAAGGAATACTTCAGCAAAAAGAGAAACCCCCTGCCAGGGGACGTGATGTTCGATGCGCTGTTCCCGCCAAAGGAGATAATTCTAGCTGCCAACACCCGAGTTTCCAAGCAAGTCATAGAGGGCATACTTAAGGCTGCCAAGGATACTGAGAATGTTTTCATCTTGGAAATGGCTTTGTCTGAGATGAGCTTGAGCGGAGGCTATTGTGGTGTCACACCTGCTTCCTATGCTCAGAGAGTGAGAGAGGCTGCTGAGAAGGTGGGCTGGTTCGGCTATGTCCTCCACGCAGACCACTTGACTGTTAAGAAAGGAACTGACGAGGAAATAGAGAAAGTGAAGAAGGAAATAGACGCGAGGGTCGAGGCTGGCTTCTCAAGCTACGCGATTGATACTTCATTCTTGTTTGACAAGACAAAGAACACTGTCGATGGTCATCTTGCTAACATCATAGACAAATATGTTCTACTCTTTAACTATCTCAAGGCAAAGGGGCTGAAACATTTTGGAAAGGAGGGAGAAGTGGGTGAAATAGGAATCAAGGAGTTCACGGAAGTTGAGGAGGCAGTCCATTTTCTAGACAAACTAAAGGAGAATGGCATTGAAATCAACTGGCTGGCCATTGCCAACGGGACAAAGCACGGAGTCACTGTTGACGCTTCTGGCAAGATAATACCTCAACTAGGAGTCAACATACAGAGGACTGTTGAGATTGCTGATAATATTTCTGAAAAATACAAGACGAGGATTGTTCAGCACGGGACAACAGGAACCCCGCTTGATTTGATTGAGAAACATTTTCCTAGAGGCAAGATAAGCAAGTGCAACGTCGGAACATTCTGGATGCTTCTGGTTTGGGATGTATTCAAAGAGGCAGAGCCTGAACTCTACAAGAAGATATGGGACTGGACAATTAAGAACTACAAGAAGGGCGACACTTCAGAGGCAGAGGTGTTTGCCAAGAACAGCAAGCGCGCCACAAAGGTTTTCTTCGACGAAATAGAGAATGTCAGCGAGGAGACAAAGAACAAGATAAGGGAGAAAGCCTACCAAGACGCCTTGACGTGGTTCAGGGCTTTCGGAATGGAGAAGACCGCTGTCAGAGTCTACGATTATATTGAGAAGAACAAGATAGAGTATTGAAAATCTCATTCTCATAAAAACTTTAAGAAGATAAAATACTCATTACTTTCTCTATGGCAAACATGAAAATGGTATCCAAAGAAGAGGCCCTTTCAGTCGCCTGCGAGAGATGCGCCAGCTTCATAAAAACACATGAGAAGGTTGTGGGAACGCCGGCCTACATAGACAAGAGCCTGGATTGCAAGAAGTGCAACCTGCAGTTCGACATGATGGGCGACAAGATAGCAGTCATATGGAAGTGTGTTTAGAACTTCTTGTAGATGTTTTATTCTATGATTATAACTTCTCCATCCTTAAGAGCTTTGAACAGCATCTTATTTTCAATCATGCGTTCGATTTCTTTGCTTATCAATTTTGATTCTGGATGGTCTGACTTGTAGTGAGGGGCAAAAGTATAATTCAAAATACCGAGACCGTCCCAAACAGTCTTGTACTTTTTTCCATAAGGTTTTAATCTTGGGTTATCCACAATTGTAAGACCCTTTAGCGTGGGACCTAGAATGCAAATTCCCGCGCTGTAACCTCCATACAAAATGTCATCTCTCTTCAA
>CAYQXC010000084.1:0-2579 GCA_964421545.1 uncultured archaeon
CTTTTTAAAGTTAAAATAGATAATATAAAACGGGTCATCATGGCCGGGGAATTAGTTTGTCAAATTAAGTAGAAAAGCAATAACTAGTCTCAATTCTAAACATTCATTTTATTTAAATAATCAAGTAATAAAAGAATATTCTATGCGGGGATGGCAGAACGGCCATGCGGTTGCCTGCAGAGCAACAGACCTGGGTTCGACTCCCGGTCCCCGCTTCATGGTGATTTTGTGATATACAACAATATTCTAGAGACTATTGGAAAAAACCCGCTAATCAAGATAAATAAATTGACCGGAAAGAATGATGCGACCATTCTTGTAAAGATGGAGAAATTCAATCCAGGAGGCTCTGTTAAGGACAGGATAGCAAAACATATGATTGAGTATGCAGAGAAAGAGGGCAAACTCACAAAGGACAAGATAATTCTGGAACCAACCTCAGGCAACACAGGCATTGGTTTGGCATTGGTGGCTGCTGTCAAAGGTTACAAAGTGTTGTTCACAATGTCCGAGTCTGTTAGTGTTGAGAGGAGAAAGATTCTGAAGGCTTTTGGAGCAGATTTATTGTTAACTCCAAAGGAAAAGGGAACAGACGGAGCAATTGAGAAGGCTTATGAAATGGTCAAGGAAGAGCCGGAGAAATATTTCATGCCAGACCAGTTCAACAACAAGTACAATGTTCAAGCTCACTATGATACAACAGGAAAGGAAATTATTGATGATACTAAAGGAAAGGTTGACATGTTCATCTCAGCAATTGGGACAGCAGGAACAATTACTGGAGTTGGTAAGAAATTAAAGGAGTTTAATTCAAATATTAAGGTGATTGGTGTTGAACCACTTTTTGGACATAAAATCCAAGGGTTAAAGAGCATGAAAGAGGCTTACAGACCAGGCATATACAACAGGAAAGCCATGGACAAGAAAGTTTTCATTAAAGATGAGGATGCTTTTGAAACAACTAGACAATTAGCCTTAAAGGAAGGCTTGCTTGTTGGCATGAGCTCGGGAGCAGCCATGTTTGTCGCATTAAAAAAAGCAAAAGAATTAGGCAAGGGAAAAACAATAGTTGTTATATTGCCTGATGGGGGAGAAAGGTACTTGACCACAAAATTGTTTGGTGATTAGGATGGTATTAAGAGTTTACAACACATTGACAAGGAGAAAGGAGATGTTCAAGCCTATCAAGAAGAACCAAGTCACAATGTACACATGCGGTCCCACTGTTTATGGCATTCCCCACATAGGGAATTACAGGAGCTTTCTGACATCAGACTTGATCAGGAGATATCTCGAGTTTAAGGGTTTCAATGTGAAGCTCTTGATGAACATCACAGACATAGACGACAAGACAATAAGAGACTCGGGAAAAGAGGGAATCTCATTAAAGGAATTCACAGAAAGATACACAAAAATATTTTTCGAGGATTTGGAAACTCTAAAAATAAAAAAAGCCTTCCTTTATCCAAAGGCTTCTGAGCATTTTGAAGACATGGCAAAAATAGTGAAGACCTTAGTTGAAAGGGGATACGCCTATGAGAAGCTGGGAAGCATATATTTTGACATTTCAAAATCCAAGGCTTATGGAAAGCTGTCTAAAGTTGATTTAGATGCTATGAAACCCGGGGCGAGGGTTGATGTGGATGAGTATGAAAAGGAGAATCCGAGAGATTTTGCCTTGCTGAAGAGGTCAACAACTGAGGAACTCAAAAGGGGCATTTTTTATGATAGTGAATGGGGAAAGGTAAGGCCTGGTTGGCATATTGAATGTTCCACATTGTCAATGAAATATCTTGGAGAATCCATTGATATTCATACAGGAGGGGTTGACTTGGTATTTCCTCATCATGAAAACGAAATTGCCCAGTCAGAAGCTTATACAGGAAAACCTTTTGTCAAGTACTGGCTGCATACGGAATACCTTCAAGTAAATGGCGAAAAAATGTCGAAATCTCTGGGCAACTTCATCACACTAAGAGACTTATTGAAGAAAGGTTATGATCCAAAGGCAATACGTTATGTTCTGCTCTCAGCCCACTACAAGAGCACTCTGAACTTCACTGATGAGAGCATCAAGGATGCAGAGAAAACGGTTTCCAATTTGAATGACTTTGTTGACAGGATTGACAAGATGAAAGTCAAGGGAAAGTACAACCAAGAATTAAGTAAAAAAGTTGATGAAGCAAGAAGCAAGTTTGAAAATTTCATGGATGATGACTTCAACATACCTCAAGCCCTGACAGCCGTTTTTGAACTGATACATGAGACTAACAAAATGGTTGATAGGGGTGATATATCCCAGGAAAACCTTAAGGAAGTCTATAATCAAATGATGGAGTTCAACAAAGTCCTAGCTGTCATTGATATCAAGAAGGAGGAGCTGCCAAAGGAGATTTCTGACCTGATAATGAGAAGGGAAGGCTATAGGAAGAGGGGAGACTTTGAGGCTGCTGACAAGATAAGAAAGGAGCTGAACGAGAAGGGCTACTGGGTCGAGGATTCGCCCGAGGGGCCCAGATGGAAGAAAGTCAGATAGACTTTAATTTCCTTTTGACATGCCTGTACTCTTTTTGCTTCTG
>CAYQXC010000085.1:0-2576 GCA_964421545.1 uncultured archaeon
TCAGGCCTTCCAGCAAGCTTCCCTGTAGCTCGACATAAAGCTTTCTGTCCCCGACCTTCTTTATTTTTTTTATCATGCCCAGGAATTCCAGCAGGTCAAGGCTTAGCGATATTGTTGATAGTGAGTAGCCTGTCTTCTTTGACAGCTCATTGAGTGAGAGCTTCTTGTTTGAGACCAAAAGCGCGGCAATTATCCTGCCGTGTATTTCAGAATATCCTATTGCCGTTGCTGTATTTGCGAAAGTTGAATAGATGTTCCTCTCAATTTCTCTCGTGTTCATAATAGTTAATTTTATAAACTTGCAAGTATATAAAACTTTTATAACTTTTTAAAAGTTCCGAAAGTTGATTTTATGAACAAGCTAAGAGACACCCAGTCGCTTTGCCCGGAGTGCCTGAAAATTCTTCCAGCAGAGATTTTCGAGAGGGACAGCAAGGTCTGGATAAGGAAGGAGTGCCCAGAGCACGGCAAGTTTGAGGACATCTACTGGGGAGACTATGAGATGTACAAGAAGGCCATGAGCTTTGCCCATGACGGCAAGGGCATTTCCAATCCTAATGTTGAATTAAAGAATCCTTGCCCCCAAAACTGTGGTCTGTGCAAGATGCACAAGTCCCATACGGCTCTGGGTAACATAGTTGTCACCAACCGCTGCGATCTCCAATGCTTCTACTGCTTTTTTTACGCTAAGGCAATGGGTTATGTCTACGAGCCGTCATTGGAGCAGATAAGGATGATGCTCAGGACAATGAGGGAGGAGAAGCCTGTCAAGGCGTCTGCTGTTCAGCTGACAGGTGGGGAGCCCACAATCAGAGAGGACATAGTTGACATAATCAAGATTGCAAAGGAGGAGGGATACAAGCATGTCCAGCTCAACACCAACGGGATTAGGATATCTCAGAGTGCGGAGTTCACCAAGAAAGTCAGGGAGGCGGGCGTCAACACGCTGTATCTGAGCTATGACGGGACAACGGAAAAAACAAACCCCAAGAACCACAGGGAAATGCCTAAAATAATAGAGAACATCAGAAAGGTTAAGATGGGTGCTGTCCTCGTTCCAACTGTCATCAACACTGTCAACGACCATGACCTTGGGAATATTCTAAGATTCGGCATAAAGAACACTGATGTCGTGCGTGGCATAAACTTTCAGCCAGTATCAATGGTGGGAAGGATAACCAAGGCTGACAGGAAAAAGTTCAGGATAACTATCCCGGATGTCATCAAGAAAATAGAGGAGCAGACAGACGGTGCTGTCAGAAAGGAGGACTGGTATCCTGTTCCCACTGTCACTCCAATAACACACTTCCTTGAGGCATTGACAAACAGGCCTCGTTTCGAACTGACAGCTCACCCAGCCTGCGGCATGGCCACTTATCTGTTCTTGGACGGGGGCAAGGTTGTTCCAATAACAAGATTCTTGGATGTTGAGGGCTTCTTGAAGTTCTTGGACGAGCTGGCATTGCAGGCCAAGGGAATCACAGGAAAGGTTTACACAAGCCTGAAGATACTTTCAAAACTAAACAAATTTATTGATGAAAAAAACCAGCCAAAAGATCTGAACCTAGCCAAGATAATCTTCAATATTCTGAAGACAGGAGACTACAACTCACTGAGAGAACTGCAGCACAAGTCCCTATTCTTGGGCATGATGCACTTCCAGGACCTTTACAACTACGACATTGAGAGGGTCAAGAGGTGTGTCATTCATTACGCTCAGCCGGACGGCAAGATAGTCCCCTTCTGCGCCTTCAATGTTATTCCGCAGTGGTACAGGGACAAGATACAAAAGCAGTTTTCTTTGTCGATTCCAGAATGGGAGAAGAGAACTGGAAGGAAACTGGAACAGGATTTCTACAAGAGGCAGACTTCTTAATTTATATTCTTCGAATTAATTAATTAAATTATGGGAGTTCAGATTTCCAAGATTCTGCCAAAACAAGAACTTGAAATAAAGGACTTGTCAGGAAAGACACTGGCAGTGGATGCGTTCCTTTGGTTGCATCAGTTCTTGAGCATAATCAGGCAGAGGGACGGGGTTCCCCTGAAGGACTCAAGAGGAAGAATAACAAGCCACCTGAGCGGGCTCTTCTACCGCTCAGCAAAGCTTCTAGAGAACAACATCAATCTGGTTTGGGTTTTTGATGGTGACAAGCCTGACCTGAAGACAATGACAATAAAGGAGAGAAAGGAGATAAGAGAGGAGTCCTACAAGAAGTGGCAGGAGGCATTGGCCTTGGGAAATATTCAGAAGGCAAGGAAATATGCGCAGATGTCATCGAAGCTGACAGGGGAGATGATAGAGGAATCGAAGAAACTTCTGGAGTACATGGGAATTCCTTGGGTTCAGGCTCCGTCAGAGGGAGAGGCACAGTGCGCTTACTTGTGTCAAAAGAATCAGGTTTATTCTGTTGCCAGCCAGGACAGCGACAGCCTCTTGTTCAACACACCTAAGCTCATAAGGAACCTTTCAATAACAGGAAAGAGGAGGCTGCCAAGGCAGAACATTTATGTTGAGATAAAGCCTGAGATGATTGAACTGAAGAGTGTTCTAAAAGAACTTGGAATAAACAGGG
>CAYQXC010000086.1:0-2535 GCA_964421545.1 uncultured archaeon
CGTGATACTAAGAGTAGAGTACGAGAGGGAGCAGCTGCTAGACCTGAAAGTGGAAGCACTGACAAAGGAGGTTGTCCCGGGCGGAGAGCTGAAATACCAGGTGACAATATACAACCTCGGACTCACCAAGAGGGTTGACATTGACCTTAACTACACTATAAAATCAACTGAAACAGAAGAAATAATAGCAAAGGACAAGGAAATATTAGCAGTAGAGACATCGACAACATTTGTAAGGACAATGAAGATACCGGAAGATGCAGAGGTAGGTTTGTACGTGATAGAAGGCATTGCAGAATATGACAACAAGCTGGCAGCCTCAGTTGCCTCGTTCAGCGTTGTCAAGCCCCTCTGGATAATAACATTGCTGATAGAGATATTCACAAGCTGGATAACCTACATCATACTATTCGTGTCGCTGCCCAGCTTCTATCTGGGGTGGAAGCTGTACGAGGTGTGGAAGACCAAGAAGAGAGTCAGGTCAAGGTATGTGAGGCCTGTCAATCTGAAGAAGCTCCCCAGCAAGGGGCTTTGGATAGGCAAGGTAGCTGAGACCAAGACAAAGGCATACTTTGATCCGAACAATCTGACAACGCACATGATAGTAGCTGGCGGCACAGGATCTGGCAAGTCTGTGGCAGCAATGGTCATGGCTGAGGAATGCCTGAAGAAAGGAATACCAGTCATTGTCTTCGACCCAACAGCCCAGTGGACAGGCTTCATAAGGCCCAACACTGACAAGGGCATGCTCAAGTTCTATCCGAAGTTCGGCATGAAAGAGGAGGAAGCAAAGGCATACAAGGGCTCAATAGTCGATGTCAAGGATCCCATAATGAAAGTGGAAATTGAGAAGTATGTGAAGCCTGGCGAGATAACAGTGTTCCTCCTCAACAAGCTGACGCCAGACCAATTAGACTACTTTGTCAGGAAGACAATAGACTACATGTTCAAGATACAGTGGCCAGAGTCAAGGGACTTGAAACTTTTGGTTGTCTACGACGAGGTACACAGGCTATTGCCCAAATATGCCAAAAAGATAGGCGCAACTCTGGAGGGAGGAGGCTACCTCGCCATTGAAAGGGCAGTCAGGGAATTCAGGAAATGGGGAATAGGCCTAATAATGATTTCGCAGGTGCTGCTAGACTTCAAGGGAGCAATAAGGGCTGTCATTGCAACTGAATCCCAATTAAGGACCAAGTATTCCGGCGACGTGAACAGGATCAAGACAAAGTACGGCTGGGAATACTCCGCCTCAATTCCAAAGCTGGAAGTCGGGACAGGCATGATGCAGAACCCAGACTACAACGACGGCAAGCCTTGGTTCGTGATGTTCAGGCCGTTATTGCACGACACGTTCAGGCTGACAGACGAGGAGCTTGACAACTACGAGAGATACATGAAGGAGATAAAGGAACTGGGAGAATATGTAGAAAAATTAAAGAAGCAGGGAATTGATACTTATGATATGGAACTGGAGCTGAAGCTAGGAAGTGAAAAAGTAAAGACCGGCCAGATGAGAATGGCCGAGACCTACATAGAGTCAATAAAATCAAGAATAAAGACTATTGAAAAGAGGGATTAGTACGGCGAGCAAAACAGTTGGCGAGATTTTGAAAGAGCAGGGTGTAATCAAGGAAAGGCCCAAGGAAGAGGAACAAGGTGTTCCTATGAAAAAAATTGAAAAGGGCGACGACCTGAAAAGAGTCGTCATGGAAATGGAAAAACTGTCAGTAGAGATAAAGAACCTGAAGGAAACGAAGTTCCAAGCCGACGAGAGGATAAGGGAATTGACAGAAAAGATAGGCGAGCTCAGGTCCATGGTGTTTCAAAGGGAGTCTTCAATAAAGGAGATTGAGTCAAAGGTGAAGTTCATTGAGGACGCTGTTTCTGGCATTGAGCCTAAAAAGATAACCAAGGAGATGGAGAAGAGGAAGGAGGAAATCGAGGACAAGTCCATAAAAATAGAAAGGCTGGAGGCCATGAACAGGGAAATGCTGAACAAGCTGAGAGATGTGGAGAAAGTCACTGATAACATAAAAAGCATGGAGAACATGAAAAGCATCCTCAACAAGGTGAACGAAACTGTCAGAAAGAACAATAACACAAAGTCTGACATTGACAGGCTGGCTGGAAAGGCAGAGAGAATCTATATGGAGATGGACAATAGGATAAAGGAGTTCCCTGAATTCAAGATGAAGCTGGACAAGGTCGACGACCTTAGCAAGGAATTGACAAAGACTGTTGACGGAGTGAACATCAGGCTTACTGCATTTGCCTCAAAGGAGGATTTGGAAGCATTCAAGAGGGGGGTCGACAACGTAATTGCCTCAAACCTAGAAAAGACTGAAGAGAGAATAAAGGAGGTTGAGGGAGTACTAAAGGTCCCAGTAAAGGAGATAGTAACAAAGAAAAAAGAGCTGAAAAGCAAGAGGGATAATGTTTCAAAACTGTTAACAGACATTGAGGCACAACATGGGGAAGGCAAATTATCAGAAAGTTCATACAGCGAGGTAAAGGCGAAGAACCAAAGCCTTC
>CAYQXC010000087.1:0-2501 GCA_964421545.1 uncultured archaeon
CAAGTCAATCAATGCTGGCATGCCCTTGGAGAAAGCCTTGGAAAGAATGGCAATCGAAACCAAGTCCGAATACCTGAAAAGGACAGTCTGGCAGCTGTTAAATACTATAAGGGCAGGAGCAAGTCTGGAGGGATCCCTTAAAACAATAATAGACGAGCTGACTCTTGACCAGCGCTCGAGAATAAGGGACTATGCGCAGGAGCTCAACATGTGGTCCCTTGTCTACATGCTCTTTGCTGTTACAATACCTACAATAGGCCTTACCATGATTGTTGTGCTGAGCAGCTTTGCCGGCTTTGATGTGAACCAGGCAACTCTTGTGATGTTTGTCATTGGCGACATTTCTGTGCAGTTTGTCCTAATAGGCTTTGTAAAATCCAGGAGGCCGCTAATACAGTTCTAGGTGATGCTGATGAGATTCCACAGAAAACTTTCAAGACTAATGCCTGCCAAGTACAGGAGGCATGTTGGGCAGATGCTGGTGTTTGCCGGCGAGAAGAGGACAACTGAATACTGGCTGGGATACGCAACCTTGTTTGGATTGGTCTTCTTTGCTGTGGCAACTGCTTTGCCTCTGACGCTTTCGAGTTATGTTGAGCTTGAGACTATACCATTGGGGACTGGTTCTTGGGTTATTGGGTTGGTCGCGTTCGTTTTTGTCCATGTAGTGGTTTACATGATGATATATTTCAAGATACAGAAAAGGACAGAGAGAGTGGAGAAATCCCTGCCAGACGCCCTGCAATTGGTGGCTGCTAATGTGAGGGCTGGCATGACCCCGTTCCAGGCTCTGAAATTTGCTGCAAGGGACGAGTTCGGGCCTTTGAAAGAGGAGATAGAGTATGCAACTACAAAGGCTTTAGGAACTGAAAATTTTTCTGAGGCTTTGATGGAAATGAGCGAGAGAATAAAGTCCGGGATACTGAACAGGTCCTTGGGGATATTTGTCTCTTCCATGAAGTCAGGCGGCCATCTGGCAAAAATACTAGAAGGACTGTCAATGGACATATCTGAGATGAGGTCATTGAAAAAGGAACTGGTTACTAACACTAAGACCTATACCATGCTAATTGTTTTCACTATTGTGATTGGGACCCCATTCCTCTCTGCAGTTTCAGTGCATTTCATAAGGACAATGACAGCCATGCAGGCAAACACCGGAGATGTTGGTTTCGGTATGTCTTTCCTGACCGGTAAAACAGAGATAACAGAGGAGTTCCTGGTCCTTATGATATATCTGTTGCTCATCGTGACATCTGTATCAGCAGGCGTGATGATGGGCGTGATAAAGGAGGGTGATGTAAAATACGGTTTGAGATACGCTCCTTTCATATGCGCCGTATCTTTAGTGATATTTCTCGTTTCCCAGAACATAGTTGCAAGCATGTTCTAAACAATCACATTTTTATAACTTTGTCACAGAATTGGACAACTGAATCAAGAATTTTCTTTTCAATATCTTCTTCTAACGACAAAATAATTCCTGCCAATTTATATTTTCTTAATTGAGCACTGAGATAATGAATAAATTTTACAGTTGAATTCTCTTTATTATATACTAACATTGTTGATAATGAATCTATTATAACGAATTTTAATTTTTTAGATTCACATGCTTTTGATATTCCTATGCTTAGTTCCATTAGTGCAGAAGGGTTTTGTAGGATTAAACAGTTTTCATTTTCCCTTTCTTTCTTTCTAATAACACCAGAAATAGCGTCAATAAAAAACAGTTTTTTTGTATCCACATTATTATTTTTTAGAATATTTGCTAATGATTCATATGGTTTGTTCATTGTAACATAAAGACCATTCATACCCCTTTTATTTATTAAATAATACGGGATTGCTATATTCACAGAAGAATAATTTTCAGTAGAAGTTACGAGGGTGATTATAAAATCTTCTGGTAAATCTTTCAATTCATTTTCTATTTTATCTCGTATTTCTACACTATTACTTTTCATTTACCCCGCCATTTTCAAAGTCTTTTTCTTGCCTACTTTTATAGTTTCAAATTCACAACAATCATAACCCTGTGCCATACATTTTATTTCTTTAAAATGTATTCCCATGTCAAAAATTTCTGTGAATATCCCACCAAGAAAAGCAGCTATTTCAAAACAAACAGGAGTTTTGTCCTTTTCACACTCTCTTACAATACCAGAAACAAGATTTACTTTTACATATTTTTTTTCTTTGTTGAATTTTAATATTCTAAATTTTTTAATTCCCTTTCTACTTAACAATATTTTCAATTCTTTTTCAAGTTGGTTTACATTAACAAAACGAATTTCTTTTCCAAGTTCTCTCCCCTCTTTAAAACCTAGAATATGTAAAATACTTTTTCCATACAAGTCATTCATGAGAAGTTTTTTCAGACCCTTTGCAATACCAAAATATTTGTGTGATACAGTGCCTTTTTTTATAAGCACGGTAGGTGTTGCTATAATCTTGTGCTTTTCAACAAGTTCAGGCCTTTTGTCAATATCAATTACATG
>CAYQXC010000088.1:0-2492 GCA_964421545.1 uncultured archaeon
ATTGAGCAAATTATATCTTTGCCAGAAAATCTCTTGCCCGTCTGGTCCATTATTCCAACTATTGCACAGCCGCTTATGTCCTTTTCTCGTAATCTATTCATAGGTCTTATCTTAACTCCGTCCTTTCTTGCCCAAAATTTAGGCACGAGAAGACAAAATTTTTTGTTCGATATTTAATAACCACTGTTATCTAGAGTATAGGAAGTAGCTTATCCAGTTCATATTTAGTCAACTGAATTCTGTAATCTTCCCACTCTTTTTTCTTTAAATCTATGAATCTCGTAAATACATGCTCCCCTAATGCTTTTTTGACAAGCTGACTTTGCTCAGTAATAAGAACGGCTTCCCCTAAGCTATCAGGTAGAGATTCAACCCCTAATTCCTTTCTTTCTGCACTAGACAAATGATAAAGATTTTTCTCCATCGGCTCGGGAAGTTTGTATTCCTTTTCTATTCCATCTAGGCCTGCCTGAAGCATTACCGCAAAGGTAAGATACGGGTTGCAGGCCGGGTCAGGACACCGAAGTTCCGCTCTCGTGGCTTTCTCTTTGCCTGGATGATAAACAGGGACACGAATCAGGGCTGAACGGTTTCTCTTTGACCAAGCAATATAAACAGGCGCTTCATATCCGGGAACAAGCCTTTTATAGGAGTTTATCCATTGCGCAAAAATAGCACTCATCTCCCGTGCGTGCCTAAGTTGCCCGGCAATAAATTTCTTGGCCGCATCAGATAGATGGCCTTTATCTTCTTTAGAAAAAAACGCATTCTTATCAGCTTTAAACAAGGACTGATGCGTATGCATTCCGCTTCCGTTTTCGCCGAATAAAGGTTTTGGCATAAATGTGGCGTATACTCCATACTTCTGTGCTATCTCCTTAACGACTATTCTATAGGTTATGACATGATCCGCCATATCCAGGGCATCCGTATATCGCATATCAATCTCATGCTGGCTTGGGCCTACTTCATGGTGGGAGTATTCTATTGGAATACCCATAGATTCTAAGGCCAGGATTGTATCTCTACGAAGGTCGCTGGCTACATCTAATGTCGTCAAATCAAAATATCCTCCTTTATCTAAAATATCTGTGCTTGATGTATCGTTCTTGAAGTAGAAGTATTCTAACTCCGGCCCAAGATAATAATGCTCAAATCCCATCTTCTTCATCCGTTCTAAGGCTCTTTTTAAGACATAACGCGGGTCACCCTCATAAGGTTTTCGCTCAGGCGTAAGAATATCACAAATCATCCTGGCAACCTTTTTCTCTTGCGGCCTCCAAGGAAGAATTTGGAAAGTTGACGGATCGGGTACCGCCACCATATCGCTTTCCTCGATAGACTGATAACCTGTGATCGAAGATCCGTCAAACCCCATTCCGTTTTCCAATGCATTTTCTAATTCACCATTTGTAATAGAGAAACTCTTTACCTGGCCTAAGATATCGGTAAACCACAAGCGTATGAACTTCACATCCTGCTCTTTTACTACCTTTAAAATCTCTTCTTTTGTCCTTTTAGCCATTTTCTTCCTCCTTCAATAAAAAAGACGTTCCACAACCATATCGGTTTAGAACGCCTTTGTCCTTTTCTTAAATAGGTACAAACTTTGTGCCTACTTTTTAGGCTTCTACTATAGTAAGTAAATATTTGGGAACACTGGTAACCTCTGCTTTTTCTTTTTTCTGCCATTTCTTAATTATTCTATTCTTAACTTTAACAACCATAACATGAGAAATTCCTAACTCTTTTCCTGCTTCTCTTACTGTAAGACCAGTTAACAATAGAGAGAAAACTTCCTTCTCTCTTTTGGTAAAACCATTATTTTTTATATCCTCGATAGTTAGATCCCTATCTATAAATTTATCCAATGGCTCTTTCCCGTCCGGTAATATATCTTTTAAGGTATCTCCTTCCTCATTAATAGGTTCTTCTAAGCTCATGATTCTTGCCTTTTCTCTCTCTTTTCTGAGGTAGTTTAATATATGAAACTCACAACCTCTTACTATGTAAGCATCGTTTATATCAGCAGGTTGTCCGTCTTTATAATTTTTCCATAGATGAATACACATCTCCTGATATAGATCTTCCTCATCAATGAAAAAACCATGACCATTATGGCTTTTTGCTATTCTCTTCAATCTCGGAGATATTCTTTTCAATAACATCTCAAAGTTCATATCCAATCACACTCCAAAAATGAAAAAGGCGTTCTACGCCTTACTCTGGCAATAGAACGCCTTTGTTCAAAAAAGAAAAACGTCCTTCCTAGCAGACTTTGCTACTAAAAAGGACGTCTTTATCCGGTCTTTCTAACTATGAAAGAAAGGGCTATAAATGAAAAAGGCGTTCTTTCGAACGCCACATTGTTCCCTTTCTTAAAGCGCTAACCTTGCGCTTTTGTTGTAAAGTTTACCATAGGAACTTAGATTTGTCAAGCTTTTCTTTCAGATTGTCATTTAAAAATTAAAAGTGCACCGTTTTTAGCGATT
>CAYQXC010000089.1:0-2435 GCA_964421545.1 uncultured archaeon
AAGTGAATTTAATGTAACTTGGATGAATAATGTTTCTTCTGTTCTTTTAGAGATAAACTTGACCTCAGGGGCAGTCAATTACACGGCAACAAATGATACTTATGGTGGAGACATATATACTGCTTTGATAGTTCTACCAGCAGGAACATATTATTGGAAGTCTTTTGCCAATGATAGTGTTGATAACTGGAATTCTACAGATAGCTGGTTGCTTTCAATAAACCAGGCTGGCAATCCAATAGACTTGATTATTAATAACGGTACCGAAAACAACAACCAGAATGTTACAATAACATACGGGACTCTAATCAATGTAACTGGGGTTGCTTTTGAAGGTAAAATCTTCCTTTACAGGAACGGATCAAATGTTACTGACGAAAATGGACAAGGAATACTCCTAGGGAACGGGACTTATGTTTATAACGCCAGTACGACAGGGAATGAAAATTACACAGTAAATGAAACTTCTTATTACATTTTTGTGAACAAGGCAGAACCTTCAGTAAATCTATTGTTGGATGGAATCGCCGGCAACCTGACAGTTGATGCGAACTGGACAGTTAACTTTACTGCCTTTTCTGACATACCTTTTGTGGATGTCTTTTTGATTGCGGAACTATCTGATTGGGTAGAACAAAACAGCACAACCCCGCTTTATAATTTGACAAGTCTGACTGATCCCGACGGCGTATACAATATAACTGCTTACATAAAGGACAACCAAAACCATTTCGGTTCAATTGTTAGTTACAACCTAAATATAAGTGAGGGAGTCCCTGAATACTACAAGATAAATGAAACTCCTTCTAACAATACCCAATACACATTTAACGAGAATTACAACAATACTTATGAATTTAACATAACATGGCAGGACGGCTCTTTAGATACAGTAATATTCACGTTTAATGGGAGGGAGATAAGCCCTACTTGTGTTGATGTTGATGACAACACAAAAATTTGTAGCGTAGTTAAGACCGATTTGAAGGCAGGGTTATATAACTATAGCTGGTACGCCAATGATTCGGTTTCTAACAATCAAACAGGTTACAGAATCTTTAATTTAAAGAAGGGGGACTCCAGCGCTCTTCTTACATTTTCCACGCCTAATTCGGTCACCTACGGTACAACAACAAATGTCACATGTTCAAAAATTAATGGGGATCCGTCCTCAATAATAACGATGTACAGGAATGAAGTCTGTCTTGGCAATACAACAAATCATATAATAGATTACAAAACTGATTTGTCTGAAGGCTCGCATGTTTATGAATGTAAGATATATGAAAGTGAAAATTATACATACTTTACTGAGTCTAGAACCTTAACCATAACATCAGCATCATTTAATGCAAATCAAGATAATTCAGGAAACAATCAAGGAGGAAATACAGGAACAGGCGCATTCTTAATCACGCCCTCTGACTCAAAGGTTACAGTTAGCAAGGGCTCGAGCAAGGTAATAACATTCACCCTTAAGAACACGCGCAGTGGAGATATCATTGACATAGGCATCACTGTTTCCGGAATATCAAACGACTGGTATTCATTTGACAAGACAACTGTCTCCAAGTTGAGGCATGACATCGGGCTTGAGAATGTCAAGATGACCCTGAACATTCCCGAGGACGCGGACGCGGCAACGTACAAGATAAAGGTCAAGGCAAGCGGGAAGGAATTCGATGGCAGCATTGCAACAATACAAACCTCAATTGACTTGACTGTTACTGATCAAGAGGAGGACGCAGTGGAGACTGTCTTGACAACAGAGGACAACACTACTGACAATGAGACAGCAGACACTGGGCCAACAGGCTTCATGCCTTTTAGCTCTGAATACATACCATACATGGTCGTGCTGGTGGGAGCAATAACCTCGGTCATTGTCTTCCTGAAGAGGGATGACATCACCTCCAACCTCATGAATTTCGGTGGTATGAAAGCCCCTAAGAAGGCCCTCAAGAAAGACGCCAAGAAAAAGGCAAAGAAGTCATCCAAGAAATCCCTGTTATCATCAATTAGAAACTTCGACTACAAAGTTGACATAAATCTGAAAAGGGAAAAGAAACCCAAGACCCTTGAGATACCACCTTCAGAGAGAGAAGAGGCGCTTGAAAGGGAAATTAGCAAGGACATAAAGGAGCTCAAGAACATACTGGAAGTCGAGAAGAAGGTAAACAAGCGCAGTAAAAAATAAAACAATTATAAAATCCTAGGTTCTAATTATAATCATGAAGAAAGCCATTATTCTTTGCCTAGCAGTGTTCATTATACTGGCAGCAACAATAGACCTTCCAGCAAGCATAACAGGCTTTGCAGTAAAGGTCACCTCCACAGTTGTCACAATAGCCAAGCAGATACTGAAGTCAGTTCTCACAGCTATTGTAAACATGTTGTGACAACAGGCTTTTCCTTTACAATTATCGTGTGTTCTG
>CAYQXC010000090.1:0-2348 GCA_964421545.1 uncultured archaeon
GTCACCAGAGGCATAGCCATCAGCAACATAAACATTGAAAGAAGTATTGCTCTTTTCATTTTTTCAGCCTCCTTGGAACCATGTAGATGTTTGACCTGCCGACCTTGTGGAGCTCCAGCTTCCCCTGGTTTTTCAACGCTTCCAGATATCCAGCAGCAACATCCCTTCTTATGCCTAGTTTTTTGGCAATCTGAGAAACAGATAAAAGCTCCTTGCTTAACAGGTCTAGGACTCTCTTCTCGAAATTATTGTCAGTCAGTCCATTCTCTGTCAAGATAACACTCTTCTATGTTGCAGCTATATAGATAACACATAAATTTCATATATATATATTTCTGTAGCAATATAGATACTATATAGAAGCTATATTGAAGAGAAAATTACTTGAAGAAAGCAATTCTAAGGTTGTCCACGGCATAGAAAAGCAGTCCAACCAAGCCTTCTCCCTTGCTCATTTCCACAGTTTCCTCTGTGCGGTACTTCCCCCTGTCAGACACTATCTCCAGGCTGACATTGGAAGACCTCCATATGGTTGGAAGATAATCAAGGACAACAAACTCTGAGCTATTCCCAGCTATCTTGTCTATTTCCACTTGCTCAAATATCCAGCCTGGAGTATGCTGTTTTGGTATGACTATCACGTTTTCCACATCTTCCCTGCTATGGATGTCGAATACAATATGATCATCATATGTCCTGAGGTTCCTTATCTCGAAAATATCCTCAGCTTCCACTGAGTTCTTGACAGAAAAAGGAAAACTCTTGTATTCCTTGACATCGTTGCCAAAATAAACCTTCAGTTTTGCAAAATAATCTCCTGCATTGCCAGCGTACCAATATGTGTCTGAGACCTTTTTGTCGCCGCTCATGAATTCAATTTCCCGGCCCCATGCACTGAAGATGATATTGCTTTCATTGAGTATCTCAGTCTTGATTCTTGCATTGAAGGGAATGCTTCCTGTGTTGTAGAATTCTATTGAGAACTTTACAATGTTTGATGAACTGTCATAGTTCAAAGAACTGATGTTTCCTTCAAGGGTCTCAATTATGCCGACTTCCACAATCGCTGAATAGGCAGTCCCAATCAGGAACAAAAAACATACTGTTATGAGAAGTGTCTTTTTCATTAATCAAATTATGGACAAAAAATTATAAATAGGTTTCTTAGACAGAACGTCAATCTCTCCTGAGTAGTTTCCGGGCTCAGAGTTCCTGCTGTACAAGATAATTTCAATTGAGACCTTTTCCTTGGGCTTTAGAATAAAGTCGTTCCTGCTGAATTCAACCAGCGGCGCTATATCCCCGTAAGCCACTATAGATATTCTGTTATCTACATCCTCTTTGTTTGTCAATTCAACAGTTCTTGTTACATAGCTCCCATTGCCAGGGATTATCCCAAAATTAAGGTTCCATGAGTCTGTCACAAAACCAAGGACAGCTGTCTGGTTTATGTTCTCTATTGCCATTATTTCAACGCTTGAAGGATATCTTATTATTTCATATTTGAAGAAGAAAGTGGAGTAATTCTCAATGGTCCTGTTTCCCACAAACGTTTCTGGCACTGAAGGTTCCTTGCTGTATATGAACAGGAATGCAACAACCAGAAACACCAAAACAGCCAAGCCAACAATCTTCATTTTATTCTCCTGTAAATTACTATTGAGACAATAAAAATAACTATTATGATGATTATTAAAGGCGTGAATAGACCCTCCTCATATCTCACAGCCATTGCTGTTGGCGGTGTCAGTGTTATGAAAGAGCTCTTCTCTGCCTTGCCAGTGTTGTAGTCAATTGCAGTGTAGACTTGATAGTCGTCAAGGGGAAGCCCATTGGTCGCCAAATACCCCTTGAGAGTTCTTATTTCCTTGGGCTTTACATAGCCCTTGCCTAGGTTGATTTCCTTTATGAGATTGCCGTTCTTGTCATAAACTCTCTGTGTTCCTGTGACAGAAACAGTCATTGTTCCTGTGTTCTGGAAATATGTGTTTATCTCAAGATTGTTGTTTACATGTTGTCCAGCCTCGACATCCAGAATCACCCCATTTCTTATAGCACTTCCTATGACATCCAATATCACCTTGACAGAAGTTATTGCGACAACTCTGCTTCCAACAGGGGCTGTTGCTTCTGCTGATGCTAGGGGCACAGGCTTTATGCTTACCATGTGCTCTCCAGGTTCCGCTTTTTCTGGGATGTCGATTAGAAAGCTTACTTGTCTCTGGCCCCTTATCACCCCGCCTGTTGTTTTCAGAGTTCCATCACTTGGCTCAAGCTCAACAGGGTTGTTTATTATTTTCACCCATGAAGTTATGTCCTCCTCAGAAGTGTTTTCTTTAATGGAGCCA
>CAYQXC010000091.1:0-2277 GCA_964421545.1 uncultured archaeon
GAAGGCACGGCACCAAGCCAGTTCCCGGAATGTTCGTGGAAGCTGACAACAAGAGGGGAAGGGTCATTTCTGTGTCAGGCGGAAGGGTAAGGGTTGACTTCAACCATCCATTGGCAGGCAAGACATTGATGTATAATATAGAAATAAAAAAGAGGATAGAAACTCCTGAGGAAAAGATAAAGACCTTGATCAATCTTTACACTAAAGTTGACAAAAACAAGCTCAATGTTGTGATAAAGGAGAAGCAGGTTGACATTGACACTCCTCCTATGATGAATTCCCTTTTCAAGAAGAGGATTTCTGATGACATAATGAAGATTTTGGGAATGGGGAAAGTCAGGTTTATTGAAACTTTTGAAAAACCTAAGGAAGAAAGCAAGAAACCAAAGGAAGAAGTTAAAAAGTAGAATTATATTCCACTTTATAACACACTACTTAATTATAAATTCTTTAGTTGTCTAAAATATTACAAGGGTTTTTTAATGGCAGTTAGGAGCATAGCAGGTAGGGAAAAAATTTCTGATACAGACGAAGACTTGAGGAAACTGTTGGAAGCAAGAAAGGCAGACATAAAGGTAATAGGAGTTGGAGGCGCTGGCAACAACACCATTTCTAGAATGATGCAAGTGGGAGTTGTAGGCGCGCAGATACTGGCAGCAAACACTGACGCTCAGGACCTGTTGTACACTGATGCGGACGAGAAAGTTTTACTTGGAAAGGACCTGACAAGAGGTTTGGGAGCAGGAGCTGACCCGAAAGTCGGATGCGAATCCGCAAGGGAGAGCAGGGAAATGATCAAGGAGTCTCTGCAAGGCGGGGACATGGTATTCATCACATGCGGACTGGGCGGGGGAACTGGAACTGGAGCCTCGCCAGTGATTGCGGAGATTGCAAAGAAGATGGGATTATTAACTGTTGGCGTTGTTACCTTGCCGTTCACAATGGAAGGCAAGCAGAGAATGGACAATGCAAGATACGGCCTGGAAGAACTGGAAAAGAACGTTGACACATTGATAGTAATACCGAACGACAAACTCCTTGAGATTGTGCCTGATGTTTCAATTGTTACAGCGTTCAAGATTTGTGACGAGATCCTTGTCAACGCAGTCAAGGGCGTGACAGAACTGGTGACAAAACCTGGTTTGGTCAACCTGGACTTCGCAGACATAAGGGCTGTAATGACTGCTGGCGGTTTGGCAATGATAGGCCTGGGAGAATCCAACACAGAGAACAGGGCATTGGAAGCTGTTGAAAAGGCTTTGAACAACCCGTTGCTTGATGTTGAGATCGAGGGAGCATGCGGGGCATTGGTGAATGTCAGCGGCGGAACAGACGTCACAATAAAGGAGTGCCAGGAGATTGTCGAGGCAATATCAGCAAAAATATCGCCTGACGCAAAGGTCATCTGGGGAGCCCAGATAGAAAAGGACCTAGGCGAGATGGTAAGGGCATTGCTGATAGTGACAGGAGTTAAGGCATCACAGCTGTACGGAACAGGAACTTTCTTTTCAACGGAAAAGCAACAGCAGATAGAAAAGATACTTGGAATAGAATTTGTCTGATAGCAAAAGAAAGGCTTAGATAAACATTTAAATACTATTCAGTATAATAGAAAATAGTTCTAGGTGCTATGATGGAAGAGTCGGCGGAATCAAAACCCCAGGAAAAGGCTAGCCACAAGGCTAAGAAAATAGACAAGCCCAAAAAGCCTGGCTTGATAAGAAGGACGCTCAGCAACTTGAAAGGCAAGCCTGCGCAGTACAAGCGTGTCATCTCCATAGCAAGGAAGCCTGAGAAGGAGGAGTTCATCTCTTCTGTCAAGATAACTGGAACTGGAATGGCTCTGATTGGCGTGATAGGCTTTATAATATTCCTTCTATATTTCCTAGTCAGGTCTTTGTGATATTATGATTTACACTGTGAGGACAACTGTCGGCAGGGAGAACGCGGTAATCGAGACATTGACAAGAAAGATAAAGAGCAGGACGCTTGACATAAGAACAGTCTTCCATCCAGGAGAGCTCAAGGGCTACATATTCGTGGAGGGCGGGGAGGAGGACATAGACAACATAATAAAGGCTGTCCCGCATGTCAAAGGCCTGATCAGGAGGGAAGTCAAGATTAGCGACATCAAGAACTTCTTAGAAGTCAAGAAGATTGAAATAAAGATTAACAGGGGAGATGTAATCGAGGTCACGAGCGGCCCCTTCAAGAATGAGAAGGGCAAGGTGACAAGGGTCGATGAGGCAAAGGAAGAAGTCACAATAGAATTATTGG
>CAYQXC010000092.1:0-2248 GCA_964421545.1 uncultured archaeon
TGATGTTCTTCTCCCTCCAGCCGCCTATGTCCTCGACTGCCATGAAGCCAAAATACACAATCATGGTTATCACAACCATTGGGGAGATAAATATCAGCATGTACATGAACAAGTAGGGAATCGCTTCCAGTATGCTTACGCTTGAGAGTATGCCTCCAGCCACAAAATAAGGGCCCCCTGTGCAGGGAGTAAGGAAGAAGCTGACTATGAGACCGACAACAAATGCTCCACCCACAGAGGCTGTCTCGTTTATTATTTCCTTCATTTTAGGTCTCCATTTCATTGGAACCTCTATTATGAAACCCCCGCCCCCGTACCAGATGGCGTCCTTGATGTTAAGCAATCCCATAATTATGGCAAACACAGCGAGTAGCTGGTAGAACCATGTTCCGCTTATTTGCATGAAGCCTGATACTAGTTTGAATCCAGAAATTATCAGCAAGCCAAACACAAAGTACATCAAGAATATGGCTGAGCTGAATGCCAGACCTGACTTCAGGGCTTTTTTCTTTTCTTTGGGAAACCTTGTCAGGATTGCTGTCATCAGGATTACTAGGACTGCCAGCTCGCATGGGTTTATTGCATCAACTGCAGCCAGACTGATTAGTTGAACAAGTGATATTTTTTCTGGCTCGCCCCCGTCTTCTATCTTCTCAATGGGGTCTATGCACCCACTCTCAATGCAGTTTGCTATTGCGTCTTCTATGGGCTTTCCAGAGTTCTCGTAACTCCCATAACCTATGAAATATTCCTCTCCAATGAATGTCATTGGAACCCCGACAGGCTCTGTCCCATATGCCTGAGCCATTTTAGTAAACAGTTGAGCGTTCTCTTGAACAGACGTCACAAAGTCCTTCACTTCCAAGTCAGGATATTTTAATTCCATGTCATCCAAGAAAGGCTTTTCCGCAGCGCAATGCGGGCACCCGCTTCCCCAGAAGAAGTAGACAGTGGTTTTGTGCTGAGCATGGACAATAGTCATGCTTATTAAAATCAAAACCAGTGAGACAGCAACCAGCCTTTTCATGCGTTCACTCTATATATCTTTTCACTTTTGAATTGAGAGCGTCATAGGGCATTGCCCCGATTATCTTGTCGACCAACTCTCCGTTCTTGAAAACCAAGAGAGTTGGTATGCTCATTATGCCGTATTTTGTGGGGATTGACCTGTTTTTATCAACATTCATCTTTCCAAAAACAATCTTGCCGTCATGCTCCTTGGCCATTTCTTCTATCATTGGGGCTATTATCTTGCATGGTGGGCACCATTCTGCCCAGCAGTCTACAACAAGCAAGGGATATTTTTTCCTGCTTTCATCAAATGTATTGTCAGTTATCTCTATTGGTTTGTTTGGAGAGTTCATTTTTGCCTTCATTTCTTCCATCTTCTTTTTTCTGATTTCTTCTAATTCCATGTTAATTATCCTCTTATAGTCTTATTTATTTTTTTCTATCTGGCCTTCAGGAGATATTATCAGTGGCCTTGACTCTACTAGGGCTTGGGCTATTTTTTTTCTCACGTTTTCCAAAATCCTCCATACAGTTCCCCTTGATGTCTTCATTCTTTTGGCAGCCTCTTCCTGTGTCAGCCCTTCCAAATCAATCAAATTTATTAAGTTGTATTCTGGATAGCTTAAAACTATCGGCTCCTTGTTTGATCTCGGGTTGGGAACGAATTCCTTTATGTGAGGTATCAGTGTTATGAACAAGTCACTGAAAGGCCTTCCGGGGCCCTGTCCCCTTTTCCCTCTTCTCCATCTTGGCATATAGAATATATGCAAACAGATACATTTAAATATTAGCATATGCACATAATTATTATGTGCTATGGCACAAAATAAGTGAGGTGAAATTTTATGCCAAGACAAGGTCGTGGTGGTGGAAGAGAAAGTGGACGTGGTGGAGGAAGAGGAAGGGGACAAAGTATTGGTCCTCATGATGGAAGAAGATTAGGTGACGGTGTAAAGAACTGGTCCACAGAATGAAACCGGCTCAAGAGGCGGTACACCGGCATGTATCAAATACAAGCCAAAAAAATAAGTTTGCTTTGAAATTTTATCAAAAAATAATGAAAAATAAGGAGATGAAAATATGCCAAGAGGAGATGGAACTGGTCCTTGGGGTGAAGGACCTATGACTGGAAGAGGTTTGGGATTTTGTACAGGTTTTGAAAGGCTAGGATTTAAGAACCCTATGCCTAGAGGAGGTTTTGGCAGTGGTTGGGGTAGGGGATTTGGAAGAGGACGTG
>CAYQXC010000093.1:0-2234 GCA_964421545.1 uncultured archaeon
AGTCTATTATTATGAAGAAAATAGCTATTTTGATAGCCCTCTTCTTGATGCCGACCATTGTTTTGGCGGATGCTACAATAACTACTTCATTCACATCAACAGGCACTTCAACCTATAGATCAAGGACAACAACATCTTCAGGCACATTGATACAGAATCTCAATAACCAAGGTTTTGTGAGTATAAATTCTTTCACAAACATAGCACCCACAACTACTGTCACAACAGGCGTTTTGGCTGTTGGTAGGGGCAATTACAAAGCTTCGATGACACCTTCTTGGGGTTACATCAGACCCAAGTGGAAAAGAGCAACAGTAGGGATAGCATCTTATGTGCTACCCTAATCCTTTTTTCTTTTTTTAATAGGACACCTTTATACGACAGAACAAAGAAGCTCTTATGGAACCAATTATACGGCAACAATGTTTGAATGCTTAAAAATTACTTCTTGCTGGGCTTGCTTCTTCTCTCGAATCCTCTTTGCAGGCTTCTGGACTTCTTGCCAGCAGATGTCAGGCCTCTGAAGGCCCTTCTCTTGGTGTTGCAGACCCAATTCAATTTTTTATCATTCTTTATGCAGGAGTGCTCCGGGTCGACCAGAATGACCTCGAACCACTTGTGCTTGCCGTCCTCAGCAACATAATAGGAGTTCAAAACCTCAAGGTTGGGGAACTTCCTGTTTGCCCTCATCTCAGCTATGTGCTGCAGGTTCATCTTGGGGTTCATCTTGGTCAGACCGGAATGTGCGGGCTTCCTGCCGCCAGAGGGCTTCTCCCTCTTCGAGGAGCCCTTGCCGATCCTTATCCTTGTCATGACAAATCCCTGCTTGGCCTTGTATCCCAAAGCATGGGCCCTGTCCAGCCTGGTGGGTCTGTCTATTCTTATTAGAACTGGTTCCTTTCTCCAAGAAATGAGCCTTTTCTTTGTTATTTCCTTTTGCTCAGGACTTCTCCATAGTGCTTTAACATATTTTTGATAACCCACTCACATCACCTTAAAGGTTTCAAGCTATTGTTTATATAGATACCACGCAAGGGTTTTTATTCTTTGTGGTAGGAGTGGCTTTGTGTAAATAGTGTCTCTTGTGTATAAAGTCATCCAGATTTTTCACTTCCTACACAAAGTCGGTACCCATCAAAAAAGTGATGCTGGTATTGGATAGAACAAGTAGGTTAAGAATATGGATAGGGAAATTATGAAAAGTGCTGCCAATAAGCTTCGAATTGTCGTTTTTCTATCACTGAACATTGTTCTTGATCTAAAGGCAGCTATTATCAGATAGATGTTGATAGGGAGAGTTACCAAATAGTCAAGAACATTATACGGTATCAGTAATATATCCAAGACAACGGAAATTAAAAGAATGTTTCTTGAAAAGACATAATCCCTTCTGAATGAATATGCCATTAATACGGATAATGAAGTTATCATAGAAAAAATAAACAATTTGATAGTAAAGAATTGCTGACTTATATGACTGAATAGCGACATTGGAAAGATATTCGTCATAAATTGAAAAGATATTAAAGAAAAGAGCAATAAAGGTGTTATAGCGTACCAGATTTTTGAGACCTTATTCGAAACAGGTGTTTCTTTGTGATGCCATGATATCAAAATCACTCCTGCAGCTATCATTAATAAGGGAAGGTAATTATTGAAAAAAACAATTGAAATCGGTTTAGGAATCATTCCTCTTGTGTGCACAACACGTCCCAAAGAAGCGTCATAACGTGGTGGGCTTATCATATCATATATAAGCTGATTGCCCATTGCTTTAAAGAAAAAGAATATAATGAAGGCTCCTATCAAGAGACATAGTGCAATCCACAACTTCTTCATAATATTAAGATATAATTCCGACTTAAATAATTTTTTGTAAAAGAAAACTTTTTATATGAAGAATATAATAAACAAAGCAGGTGAATTAATGGGTATAGGCAAAATATTGGTTGGAATCATACTGGTCGTAATAGGCCTGTGGGCAATTGTGCCGGTTTCCTGGAGCGGTCTGGGCTTGTGGGAAGAGTTGTACACAGTTGTCAAGGGCATCCTGCCAGCATTCATAGTGTTCATAGGGGCAGTGCTGGTCTGGATCGAGTCAGAAGAATTGAAGGTTTCAAGGCCAAAGAGAAAAAGAAAGCGCTAGATTCTCAGGCTTTCTATTCTGTCTCTTTCAAGCGGGAAGACCTTTACAGGCTTTGCTAATTTTTCTTTTCCATATTTTACAAGAGTTT
>CAYQXC010000094.1:0-2220 GCA_964421545.1 uncultured archaeon
AGCAGCCAGTCGATTGTGTAATACAACATCACTATGATTACTGTTGACAATATCACGACTATCTCGCCGAGTATTACCTGCCCTTCCAAGATAAAGAACACTGCCTGCGTCCCGCCGACCACCCAAGCCATCATGAAAATCAGGGTGATTGCCCAGAACCATGCGGGCCTTTCCCTTGCCATGTGTAGAATATGGCAAGCCTAGGATTTAAAATTCTCGTTTTTAAAGAAACATTTTCATTTCTCCAAGGTTCTTCTTATATCATCTGACAGCTTGTAAACAGCAGGCTTGTCAGTCTCCTTCTCAACAAGGGGATTGTCAATGCCCTTTCTTCTCATCACATCAATCCTGGATTTAAGGCCAAGATAGGCCAACTGGGAGGTGATGGTCTTTGTGGGCTTGCCCAACTTGACAGCTATCTCCTTGGGCCTAAAATTGCCTGTTCTCAGCACATTGACTATCTTTCTCTGCAGAGGCGAGAGCCTGTCCAAAAGTCCTTCCATTTCCTCCTTGACCTCCTTTTTGGCAGCCTCCTCAACAAAGTAGCTAATGACAAAGTCCCTGGTTATGGTTGTCTCGCTGCATTTCCTTGCCACAGCCTCACACAATTCTAGGATTTTCCTAGGATTGTAGCTGGCCTTCCTGAATACAATGTCCAGGCTCCCTGACTCAAAGGGGTTCCTGAAGCCCACTCTTTTGACTATCATGCTAAAAGCCTCCTCTCGGTTCATTGTCCTTATAATGACTTTCCTCTTGCCCACTCTCTCCAAGAGGCCTTTCTCAAGGTTCTCAGGATCATCAATTGTGGATGCCAGGACAACAGACTTGATGTTGTGCTCGTCAAAGTTCCTTTCTATAGATTTTCCAACCACCTGAGGCAGTTCCTGGGCCTCGTCAACGAGCATTATTATTCCCTTCTTCTTGAACAGCCCCAGCAAGCCTGCCTTCTCCCTAATCATGCTGTCTATGTTCAGGTGCTCCTCATCCTCGCTGCTCATGCCTGAGGTGTTGACATATAGAAAGATTCCTTCTGCCAGGGCATATTTCTCCAGCCATTTGAGTATGGTTGTCTTGCCGCTGCCCCTTGGCCCTATGAGAAGGCAGCAGTCCCCTGACTTGATGAACTCTAGAAGCTCGCTCCTAATGTCCTCATGGCCAGAAATAATGTCTGGCATTGGCTTTAGCTCGAAAGGATTAGATTCCCAGCTGTATTTTTGGTACCAGACCATAGCATCAATTATAGATTGTGCAAAATACTTTATAAAGTATGCCCTAAGAGAAAATACTTTACATACTTTACAGAAATAGGAAAAAACAGGCTAAAAATGAAAAATTAGACATTTGTCTAACTTTTTAAATTATTCCCGTATTTTGGGGTCTGGGTCCAGAAGCCTTTTCAGGCTTGTTTTTCACCATGCTTCCATGTTTTCAACAGCCAAAACCAGTCTATAGACTTGGTTGATTGTAAACTCAAATGCTCAAATCTGTGTCTATAGAGATTCACAAAATTGAAAAAACTGTGAAAAATGGGAATTGCAATTGGCTGGTATATAGAAAAAATATTTTTTGGCTGGTCGGGAATTTCCAATTATGTTGGTGCAACAAAAAAACCAATATCTGAATTCCTGGAAAGTGTGAGAACATGAAAACTAGTATTTTTTATGGCGGCGCGCTTGGTCTAGGAAAATCCAATCATGGTCGGGATTGGATGAAAAGTCGTGGCCATGATTTGAAACATAAAATCAGGGGTTGGAGGTTTCCGAAAACAGCGACCATGCAGACTGCCAGCCAGCTGAAAATTGGGGGTTGCCCTAGTTTTTGAAAATTATAAATTCAGGCAATGCCAAACAATACTTATGGCTGACAATGATAAAGAGGAAGGCAAGTCTGAGGACTCCACATGGAAGGATCTGATAAAAAAGGTGAAACAGGAAAACAAGACTGCTGGCATTGAATCTATAGAAGAATCTCCCACTAAGGAAATCCTTGATGTTCCAAAACCTATAGAAAAGCCTGCTATAGACACTATTCCTATAGAAAAACCACTGGAAGAGCCTTCTGTAGAGGAAAAAATGCCTGCTCCCAAGAAAACAGTGAGGAAGCCAAGGAAAAGCTCTGGCAAGTTCACAACAATAATGATAACAAGGGACCTGAAGCAGAAGCTGGCAAGCCAGAAGCAGCCAAGGGAGTCTTTCGGGGACCTGCTGGAGAGACTGCTGA
>CAYQXC010000095.1:0-2162 GCA_964421545.1 uncultured archaeon
TTTTTGTTAACCTGATTATTAAACTGCGGGAACGTGTTACCACACGTCCAGGAAGTGTTAATAAGGGACGTTGCCACTAATCCACTATTTTTACACCAAATTCCATAAAATTTGGTTTTTATCAATCACTTTTTTGCCCTCTTGAGCCCTCCTAATCGCACTATAACTTCTCATATTCAAAAACTTTCCAAGTTCCCGTCCCGAATACCCCAATTGCTTTATTGCTATGTACCCAAAAGCCGATTTTGCTTCAACTACCGATTTCTTTTTAACGGGCGATCTCAAGTCTTCTTCCTTAATGTTGAAATGAGAAGCTACTTTTCGACTCAACAATTCAAGCGATATCTTTATTTTGCTTCTTGGTTCTGTATCTATCGTATTTCCTAGAATTCTCTCAATAAAATCACCACTTCCCAAAACTCGCTCATCCCCTCTTTCTCTCTCTTCTCTCTTTCTACCAAGAAGACCCACTTTATCGCCACCAGCGCTTCGGATTAAACCACCTCCTTGGAGTTCTGGTCTCGTGCCCTGGTCTATTCCATTTTTGATGAATTGTCGGTATCTTCTGCGAGCCAACTTAATAGTGTCTGCGAAATGGAGAAGGACATCTTCGATGGTTGCTTCTGCCAAGGACTTCAGTGCCTTGTCAGAGGAGCTTATAGCCCCAGTTAAATATTCTTCGGATTTAACGGGGCAGGCTGATGGCTCCCCGGTTAAACCCCTGCCTGCGATAGGGAGCCCTGCGTTCTGTTTCACGGGGTAAACATAGCTCATAGCACGATCAGGAATGAGGGGGTCTTTGCGCTTGCCAAGGATAGTGGCGTGGCCAGTCCAGGGGTATTTTTCAAGTTCTTTTAAGTCTTTTACCAGGCCCGCTCGTATGGGGTTAAGATGGATGTAACGGATCAATTCTAGAAGATATGGATCTTCTTCGCAGACGATAGATTTATAGCGGTTTTGAAAGAGATGCCCCGAGCGTTTGTGTCTTTTATTGAAAGTAACGGCATAGCCGGTCATAAGACGGCGCATGACCTTGCTGAGTTGAGTGATGCCTGTCCGTAGTAAAAGGTGAAAATGGTTTGGAATGAGGGCCCATGCATAGCATTGGGTTTGGGTTTCTTCGAGAATGATCGCAAACCTCTCGAGGAAGGATTTGCGGTCCTTGTCGTCTCTGAAGATTTCTCTACGCTCTATCCCCCTTGCCATGACGTGCTGGAGAAGGCCGGGGGCATCGAGTCTAGCTAAACGAGGCATGATTTATCTATCAAAAACATCTGCGGGTAAATCAAATTTTTTTATCATATCTTCAAGTGCATATGTCAAAACAAGTGTCTTCTTGCCGTGCGCTTTAACTGGGTAAGATCTACCTGCCTCAGGATCATAAAATTTTGGGTGTCTACCTCTGCCTGTAGAATAAACAATGCCATACCTTTTAAGGATTTTTATTACTTTCCCTAACTCCAAAGGCTTAGGCATAATTTATTTCAGCAGTTGATTTCTGGATTGATTCGTTGGACACAGACTTAAAAGATTGCTTTAAGGTCCTTTTCAATGTATTGCTGGACTGTTTCGCCTCCAACTCATTGTACATTCTCCAATATTTACTATGCGCTGGATCGAATATGGTATCAATCGAATTGTTTTCAACTGCTGTTAGAACATATTCCTTGATAGAATCAGCTAATGATTCTAAGGCATCCTTCTCATCTTTACCGTGAGAAGAAACGGTAAAATCTAGACAGCGGCTGACAATAACGTCATCTTCTTTCGTCAATAAAATATGGAGTAGTGGGCTTTCCCATGCTTTACCAACTTTGATTTTTATTCTATGTGCTCTCACACCTTTCATGTTTATCCCCATGATTTGAGTTTCATATTTTTTTCTCTATTTTTTACTTCCTAAAGATTTCTTATACCATACAACCGTCTTTTTCAAGACTTCTTTTATTGAGTCGAGTAGAGAACAGGAATGGGGTCAAGTCCCCGTTTGACTCTTGCTACTTGTCTTGAATTCTGATTTTTTTTGGTCTTTTTCCATGGAAAAGGGGACGTTCGTGCAGAAATTGCATAACTATTTTGATTTTAGTCTTATAAGCTATAAGACTCCTATTTCTTATAGACATCTCCTCGAAAATCAATTTTTTCTATAAAGACCGCCTTAT
>CAYQXC010000096.1:0-2153 GCA_964421545.1 uncultured archaeon
GCTTTGATTGGACTTACAGCACTACCTGCAATTGGTATGGGAACATGGGTATTGGTCGTAATCGGTGTAGCAGTCTTGTGGATGATTTCAGAAACTAAGTAGAAATAAGCAAGACTTTTGAGTTCAGTTACCTTTTTCTTTTTCTTTTATCTTTTCAACAAGCTCAGACATATTTTTAATGTTCTGGCTCAGCTCTGGCAAGAAGTCCTTGAAAACCTTTTCTATTGAACCGATTCTTCCCTCGATGTTCTCCACTGATCCTCCAAATTCATCAAGCTTGCCAACCAAACCTTTCTCTTTTTCCCTCAGCATGCCCTCTATCTCTTTGGATCTTTTCCTCAAGTCCTCTATCTGCGCCTCCAAAAGCATGTCCCTTTTCTCAAAGTCAACTAATCTTTCTTCAAAATCCTGCCACCTTTCGTTAACAACTCCTTCAATTATTTCCTCGATTGTTATTTCGCCGATAGGGCTCTCGGGAATTCTTGATGCTGCCGGCTCGAACGTGAAGGGCTGGGCAGCCTGCTCTGCAGGAAGCTGTCTCGGCTCATCAGGAGAAACCACTCTTTCAGGCGGATAGCCCATTGGCATGGGATGCCTTGACACTTCCATTGTCTGCGGCATTGTGTGCATCTGCGGCACATGAACCTGCTGCTGTGGAGGATTAACTTGTGGAAGCTCTGAAGTGACCTTTTCCTTTAATGCAATCCTCAGCGCCTTGTCAACAAGATCCGGAGAGAATCCCTGAGAACACAAGCGGTCCTTTATCTCGTTCTCAGAAAGGCCCTGGGAAGAATAGCTTAATACAAGGTCAACAGGAACATAAACCCTCTTGACTTCTTCCTTCTTTTTCTGAAACGGCAGCAAAAACATCATCTCATCTCTCTTATTATTCTCTTAACATCTTCCTTTGTGGTGAAGTTCGTCTTCATTGGATTGAAAATCGACAACATATTCTCCAGCTCTTTTAGTTCGGTCCGCTTGGCCATCTTGTCAACAGCCTTGTTCATCCTTATTAATTCATTGTCAATCCTCAATATATTAGTTTCAATTTCGCTCAATTTGCTGTTTAATTCATCGTGAAGCATCCTCTCATTCTCGTTCAGCTTGAGAACCTCGTCCTGAAGAGAAGAGACTCTCGTTTCAATGAGGGAGTCCCTCTCCTCCAAAGCCCTGAGCCTCCTGGAGGTTTCGTTTGCCCTTCTCACGAGCTCATTAAGAATTGCCTGAACATCTCTCTCAACCATCTAATCACAATACAATTATTTTAAAATCACCATTTATATATAATTATTGAATTTTCATATTAAAACTAGGTGCTTTATTGGTTTTCGAGACTGAAGTCAAGGACGGGGTTCTGAGGATGAGCTGTCTAGGCTCAGTGTTCGGCTTCACTGTTGAGGATTCTGACGTTGTGATGGCAAGGATAATTGAGAAGCTCATTGAGGAAAGGAGGGTTATCAGCATTGTCATTGCAGAGACAAGGGAATATGAGTATGATTTCGAGCAAACCAAAATGCTCAAGGAAATCGCAAGCATCATAACGCATGCTGTAAAGGAGAAGAAATTGCTGTCAGTTAGGAACATAGCTTCAGGCGAGTGCTCCAGATACCTTCCCCAGTGGTACGGGTGGTTAAGGGATTTAGTGACATTGCAGTTAAGAGGCGACCCAATCGGAGGCTATGTTAATTTAACAAGGGAAATAAGGCATTTGAAAACAAAAATGGTCTCTGACCAATACAACAAGTGCATAAGCCACTATCTTGAGAACGCCCTGATACCGTTAAAAGAATTACTGGAGAAGTCAGAGCTCATTGACAGGTCACTGCCCTACTTGTCCGGCTACCACATCGGAGACAGGACATTGTACAGGAGGTTCTTCCAGCCCACAATAAGGCCCAACTTCATGTACACCAAGTTCATGGCACAGCCGCCGCCAGGCGAGACTGTTGCAAGGTATAAGGTTGGCGACACTGACGTAGAGATATTCAAGGTTCCTGGAAAGGTGAGATACATCTACCATGCTGTTCCACCTGAATTCAAGCTCACTGAGGACGAGTACAATCTCCTGGACGCGGCCAGAAGAGTCTTGGAGGAGAGAAGGCCGAGGGAACTGGAAGCAGGCGATCAGCAGAGAATGAGGGAAATCTTCCATA
>CAYQXC010000097.1:0-2092 GCA_964421545.1 uncultured archaeon
AAATGCCCCGACCCCTCCAATTGGAGCTCCATATCCCTCGTGAGCATCCGGTAATACAACAATGTTCTTTAATATGCCCTTCAGTGTTGCACAATTGGCAGCCTGCCAGAAAGTCCTGTCGTTCTGTATCTGCTCGAGCATCTGCCTAGAAGCGTGGACCCTCACAGGAACCAGCATCTTGCCGGTTTTTGGAATCTCCCAAAGCACATCGTTTATTTTATTTATTTCCATACTATCAAAACTATCCTATTATTCTTTATAAAGGTTTAAGAATAATAACTTTTATGCCAGTGAGTACAGCACCATACAAGAGAGCTTATCTTCATACAAAAAGCAAGGGAAGAGAGGGCACTGTCAAGTGCGGTTATTGTGGGAGAATGGTTCCCAGATGGAAGGCTTTCACGAAATTCAGGGGTTTTAGAATTTCAGACCCGGTTTTAAGAAGACAGGTCCCAAGACATAGAGTGCACACATTTCAACAAAAGATGTATATCTGTCCGAGCTGTGCTAGAAGAAGAAAAATTGTTAAACCAGGGAAAAGCGTCAGGAAAAAACATCTCAAGGTTTAAAAGCTTCAGTTTCTATATAATAAAGTGATTTTATGAATGTAATAGACAAAAAGCCAGTGGGAATGCCGGAGGCAAAGGAAATTATGTCCAGCCGCGAGAAGGACAAGGAGTTGACATACGAGCAGAAGCTGGCAATGGAGCACCTAAAGAAATTTACCAAACTAAAGCCTGCTGAGGCCAAGAAATTTTTAGAGGAGCTTTCAGCAGTACTGAGAATGTCTGAGGAGACCAAAATCCAAATTCTAAACCTCTTGCCAAAGACTCCAGATGAGCTGAGAATGATATTCACGAGGGAGAACTTCAGCCTGAAGGACAATGAAATCAAGAAGATACTAGAGATAGTCAAGAAGTACCATAAGTGATGCTTATGCCGTTTCTAAGAGACGAAAATGTGATAGTATTAGATTTCCTCCCGAGAGGGCACGCTACTGGAAGACAGGAGCCTCTGGCGCAGGTAATAGGCAACAAGTATTTTTCATTACTGGAGGTTGTTGTAAGAAAGGATGTTACCTTGAAGTCGGGCGACACTGCCTACATAGGAGAGTCTAAAAGAGACCAGATAGATCACATCAAAAGAAGAATAATAATCAATGACTTGACAACATTCGCCAAATCAGAGCTGCCTTTCATTGTTGAAAAGCTTGTGAAGGAGAACGAGGAGAAGTTTGTGGACTTCTTCAACAAATCTAGACCTATTTCCACAAGGCTTAACCAGTTGGAGCTCTTGCCGGGTGTGGGCAAAAAGCACATGTGGGACATAATCAAGGAGAGAAAGAAGGGAGAGTTCAAGAGCTTCAAGGACATATCCCAAAGGATAAAGCTCATGCCAGATCCCGCCAACATAATCATCAAAAGAGTGATGGAAGAATTGGAGAACGACAATGTCAGGTACAGGCTGTTTGTTGCGGGCCCTGTCAGGAGATACTGATGGATAAACTGAGAGAACTGCAGCAACTTCTTCTAAAAATTCCCAAAGGCAAAGTGACTTCTTACAAGGAAATAGCTAGAGCGCTTGGAATCCATCCTAGGGCTGCTGCAATTCTTTTGAGCAGGAATCCTTCTCCAGACAAGTATCCGTGTTACAAGGTTGTCTACTCTGATGGAAAGTTAGGTGGATACACTAGCGGAGTGAGGGAAAAGATGAAAAGGCTTAAGAAAGACGGGATAGAAATAAGGAAGGGAAGGATTGCCAAAAAGTCCCTCTTTCATTTTTAAGCTATTTTTACTACTGGATGATAGTTTTATATAGCACCCAAGCCTAATTATTATTACGAACAAGTGATAAAGGTGTATATGTGTTTCAATTCCCTAAGGGTGACTTTGTGTTCAGAAAACTCAAGCCAAAAAGACCAGTTGTGATAAGAAACAGCAATACTGTCAAGGTTTGCTATTACTACAAGGGAACCAAGACGTGTCTAGGTCCTTTGTGCTACTGGCTCAGGATTGGCAAATGTCCCATTCATGCTAAACTAATGGTTAAAAGAAGCAAGTAGTTTCTTTAATGTCTTAAAATCAGAATCAGT
>CAYQXC010000098.1:0-2043 GCA_964421545.1 uncultured archaeon
AGCACTAAGTCCTGAGTGAAGAAATTCGTTACCGAATTTATGAATCGATGGACTAGTTAATAAATAGAGTATTTATTTTAGAATATAGATTATATAAATGTAAATGTAGCCATTCAGGAAAATGAAAGAACCTGAGCAGTTACTTTTATTTTAACAATCAGAGAAATTTTTTCATTATGGTTTCGATAAAAAAAAAGACAGAGACAAGGCTTAAAAGGAAGAAAAGGATAAGAAGAAAGATAAGTGGGTCACCTGAAAGACCGCGCCTAACAGTGTTTAAAAGTGCAAGGCACATATATGCCCAGATCATAGATGACAGCACTGGAAAGACCCTGTTGTCGGCCTCAACTATCTCTAAAGATATTAAGGCAAATGTTAAAGGCATAAGCGGTAATATAAAAGGTGCGAAATTGATTGGTGAGGCCATTGCAAAGAAGGGAGAAGCAAAGGGCATCAAGGAAGTTGTTTTTGACAGAAACGGCTTCCTTTTTCACGGAAGAGTAAAGGCGCTTGCCGATGTGGCAAGGGAGAACGGGCTGAAATTTTAGTTACTTGAAACTTGAAATGCAATATTTCCTGGGATTTAGACGTTGGTTTATCTAATCTATATAGTTTCGAGTTTCAAATAGTAAGGAGAGATAATTGTTTAAAGAAGTAGAAGAGGAACAATTAATTGAGAAGGTCGTTCACATAAATCGAGTGGCTAAGGTTGTTAAGGGTGGACGTAGGTTTAGTTTTAGCGCCATAGTAGTCGTTGGGAACGGGAAAGGTGAAATAGGGGCTGCCCTTGGGAAGGCAAATGAGGTCCCAGAGGCTATAAGAAAGGGCGGAGAAAAGGCTAGAAAAAAAATGGGTTCAGTTTCTCTCTTGAATGATTCTATACCCTATAAGGTAATAGGAGTTTTTGGCTCGAGTTCGGTTTTGCTGAAACCTGCCCGACCTGGAACCGGCATTATTGCAGGTGGAGCTGTTAGAGCAGTTTTAGAGGCAGCTGGTGTCAGAAATATTGTGAGCAAATGCTTAGGCTCTCACAATCCTCACAATTTAGTTAAAGCAACCATTGATGGACTTATGTCTTTAAGGTCAAGGGAGGAAATAGCAGCATCAAGGGGGAAAACTGTACAAGAAATTCTGCATTGAATTGTGCTGACACATCAGGAGATTATATGAAGATACATGAATTAGCGCCACCCAAAGGGTCGAGAAAAAAAAGAAAGAGGCTCGGACGGGGGGAGGGATCAGGATTAGGAAAAACCTCGGGAAGAGGCACAAAAGGGCAAAACTCTCGGTCTGGTGGAGGGGTGTCTCCAGGATTTGAGGGAGGACAAATGCCTTTGCAGAGAAGAATTCCCAAGAGAGGCTTTACAAATATATTTAAAAAAGAATATGAGATTATAAATATCAAAGACCTTAAACACTTCAATTCTGGAGAAAGGGTGGGAAAAGACGCATTGCTTAAGTCTGGGTTGATCAAGAAGACCAAGCCTGTTAAACTTCTGGCAAAAGGTGATATATCCTATCCTCTCAACATAGAAGTTAACAATGTTAGTCGATCGGCAAAAGAGAAGATTGAGGCAGCTGGCGGAAAGGTAGAGATAGTATAAATATGATTGACGGTTTTCAAAATATTGCGAAGATACCTGAGTTAAAAAGGAAGATAATTTTCAGCCTTTTGATGCTTGCTGTTTACAGAGTTGGTTGCCATATACCTACACCGGGGATTGATGCAGCAGCCTTGGCTGCATTTTTTAACGCAAGCCAGGGTACGCTGTTCGGACTATTTGATATGTTTTCTGGAGGGGCGCTAAAGAGGTTGTCGGTAATGGCCCTGGGCATAATGCCTTACATAAGTGCGGCTATTATACTTGAACTTCTTACAGTAGTAGTCCCCCATCTCGAGAAGCTGAAAAAAGAGGGAGAGGCCGGACGAAAAAAAATTACAAGGTATACCCGTTTTGGGACTGTAATACTCAGCCTTGTTCAGGGTTTTGGCATATCAGTTGGGCTGGAGAGCATGACAAGCCCTTCAGGAGCATTGATTGT
>CAYQXC010000099.1:0-2017 GCA_964421545.1 uncultured archaeon
CTGTTCCGGAAAAGGCTATTTCTGATGAGGGTATAATTAAGGAGGTTCTCGATGGAAACATTAATGCCTTTGAACAGCTAATATCCAGGTATCAGGGTTATGTGTTATCAATTGTAGCTAAACATTCACCTCCAGAGAAGGCCAAAGAGCTTGCCCAAGAAGTTTTTATCCGGGCATATAAATCTCTTACCAAAATAAAAAAGGCGGACAGTTTCAAAGGATGGCTGTCCGCCATTGCCATACGGTCTTGTTATGATTACTGGCGCAAACATTATCGATCAAAAGAGATACTGATAAGTGAGCTTTCGAACAAACAAAAAGATTGGCTTGACCAGGCAATAAATGATAGGTCAAAAGAAACTTTCGAAAAAGAGGGCAGACAAAAAGAGGCAAAGCAGGTTCTGGATTGGCTGCTCACCAGGTTAAACCCAGCAGAGAGAATAGTGATTGAGTTGGTTTACATAGAGGGGCTTTCCGTTAAGGCGGTCTCTAATTTGCTTGGATGGAGTAGCGCAAAGGTTAAGGTACGGGCATTCAGGGCTCGACAAAAACTTCAAAGGTCAATAAAAGAGAAAGGTAATAAAGATGGGCCTCAAAAACCACAATCTTAATAATCTCTTCAAGACTCTCCATACCATATATTTAGAACAAGAGAATGTGCATCCGCATATCCAGTTTAAAGATGATGTTATGAGACGAATTCGAGGTTTAGAGCAGCAAATCCACAGGGATGGGTTTTTTCAGATGATGGGACAGTTAACATGGAAACTTGCCCCTGCTACAGCTTTAATGATTTTGATATGCTCGTATGCGTTGATGAATTTTGAGTTCATTTCTGACTGGCAGGTCCTACAACTTATCACGAACGGTGCAGAAGAAATAGGCCTGTTTGATTTTTTAACCTAAATGATACTGCTATGAAAAATTGGAAAGTAATAATTGGAATTGTGCTTATTTTCATTTTTGGGGTTCTGGCAGGTTTGCTTGGTGCCGGATATTATATAAAAGAATACCGTCTCAACATTCAGAGAAATCAATCTGTTAGAACCGAGGTTATTGTAAAAAGGCTTGGACAAAGGCTTGGTCTAAACGATGACCAGAGACGAAATGTTAAAACCATAGTTGAAAATATGCAGAAAAAGAAAAATGCCCGGTTTGTGGAGCACTTGAAGGCAATGAGAGAAATTCGCAGAGAGGGTTTTAATGAAATCCGAAATGAACTGACTCCCGAACAGCAGAAAAAGATGGACAAGCTTAACAAAGAAATTGAAAGAAGGAGGAGAGGGCAGGGCAGGCGTTTCGGTAAAAGGCCTTAGAAAAAACGTATTCATTCCTTGAATTATTTTCTAATCATGCCTTCTGGTAATGGCGCCGACTGGACAAATGTCGATACATAATTCACAATCCTCACAGGTCTCATCTGCACCATCCTCATCCCCAAAAAAACTGACTACAGTATCAAGTCCCCTTTTTGCAAAGGCAAACATGGATGTTCCATTTTTGTTCTTGCACACATATACACACCTGCCGCATAAGACACACTTGTCAGGATGATACTCCAGAAATGGATGGTCATATTCTATCTTTACATCTCTTTCTATGTGTTCAAGCCTTTTAAGAAACTTTTGCAGGAAGAGGCGATAAGGAACGATATGAGTTTAGTAGAATGGACTAAAGAAGTGATGAGCATGGATGATCCATTAAGACCGATAAAAACAAAAAAGAAGGTGAAGTACGATTTCCCGTAAAGGCAATGTGTTGTTTGACTTCATAGTATTAATAATTGTATTGTTTACTGTAACATTATTGAGCATATTTGGATTCAAGGCGTTCTCAGATTTCAAGACAGATGCTATGGATGACCTTACCCTTAATGAATCAAAGACTATCATGAATGATGTTGAGGACAGGTATCCAAGCGTGATAGACGGATTGTTCCTTCTTATCTTTGTAGGTTTGTGGGTTGCAGGTGTTGTCTCTGCAATGATGAGCGATTCACATCCGATACTTTTTGGGT
>CAYQXC010000100.1:0-1935 GCA_964421545.1 uncultured archaeon
GTGGTCCTCCTCTGTATTGAAGGGATTCTCCCTTGACGAGCCGAGGATTGTCCCCCCCTCCTGGTAAATCTCCTCAACGCTCTTCAGGTCAAGCGGCATTGTCCTTCCCTTGATTAGCCCGTCATAGCCGTCAAGAAAGCCAATTACTTCGTATTTGTATTTGGTAGCCCTCTTCACAATGGCTTGTATAACAGCATTCAGGCCAGGACAGTCCCCGCCGCCTGTCATTACCCCTATTTTCATTATAACCACTGCTAATGTTTGGTATTCTGGGTATATAATTTTTTATTATCCTAAGAAACAGCAGGGACTTTGACAGGTTTCCTCTCCAAGAAGTAATCAGCAGCAATTCCAACTTCCTTGCCTATAGAAATTCTTCTTCCGGCAACTGACATTATTACTTCTTTCATTTCTTTTTCTCTCGCCCTTCTCAACGCATCTAAAGCTTCTTTTGCTGGCACGTATTTAACTCCTCTGCGAAAGTCTTTCTTTTCCATGGTCTTGCCAACATAAAAAGTCGTGTTATCAAAGACTGTGCATGGGTCGTCGTCAGGTGATGATGTTACCGTCTTTGTCTCAATCAAATCATTAAGTGTCAACTTCCAAGGTTCCCTAAGACACACTACTTTGACCTTGTTAAAGCCTTTGAGCTTTTTCGTCGGTGTTTTGAGGTTTTTCCACAAATGTAGATTTCTGTATCCATTGACTCTGTAACGAGGAAGAATATAGGAGAAATCATGTGGTGAGAAGATTACAGGCATTTCCATTTGGTCTCCCTCTTCCACATAAGCCGCTAAACGGATATTGTATATGCTGACCATAACAATCTTTAGTTAGTTGGAGAAAAAGCTTTAAACCTTTTTCGACTCCCTAAGAGCCTTGAATTTGTTTTTTAGATAAAATGTGGGCAAAAGTTTATACGTAGCCAATCTGAAGTCCCTAGAAACCTCTACCCAGCCATCATTATTACCATATGCCAAAAAATAATCATATGTTAGACCAACATTTTGATCTTGTGAAATCTTTATCTGGTTGAGTTGATTTTTTCCTATGTGCAGCCCGTAATGGCCATTAAGGTGTTCAACGCGTAAACCATGTTGGGATAGAATATCAATTGGCTCACATAATCTCTCAAGTGTTACAGATTTAGAATAATTACAGATGTGCTTCAACAAATGGCCTATGATGGCCTTTTTCTTGGAGAGCTCTTCAATCCTCTCAGAAGTCAGACGGGAACTCTCAACGAGCTGGTTGAACTTTTCAAAATAGTTTGGACGCTTTTTGGCATCAAATTGTGCCAAAAGTTTAATCACCATGATTCTCAATAGAACAAGAAGCTTTAAGCGTGTTTCGACATGGTCCTCTTGACTATCTCGACCAGCTTTTCAGAAATC
Organism: uncultured archaeon; assembly: GCA_964421545.1. Classification (GTDB taxonomy): domain Archaea; phylum Aenigmatarchaeota; class Aenigmatarchaeia; order Aenigmatarchaeales; family Aenigmatarchaeaceae; genus JAFGAZ01. The sequence goes on from CAYQXC010000100.1 coordinate 1,395, forward strand.
CCCAGTATCTACCAATCTTGCATTTGCCTCAAGTGAATTTTTTAATTCCAGCTCTGTAAGCGCATCACATATGCTGTCCACTGTCCTTCTGTAGTTAACATCAACAAAACTATTTTTGCTTACATATTTTCCTGTAACATTAAGGGGTATTTGGTTTGTCTCCAGCACTTTAAGAACTGCCGCAATTTTTGGGATTTTAATGAGACTGTAACCAGCCTCCTTGAGGGAGTCTCTGGATATGCCACAAGAAATCTTTTCCTCACTTCCCACCAGATCAAAGGATAAGCCCTTGGTCTCGTATGTGAGCGGGTTTGAGGGTATCCCCCTAAAAGTAAGCATGTAATGTCCATGAGGCTCCATATCCGGAAGTCTTCGGGCCCTTTCTGGAGTGATTAAAGATTCTTGTTCGAACATTTGTACCACAAATAACAATAGAACAGAAAGCTTTAAGCTACTTTCCCTTCTCAAACAGCAGATAGTGCTTGATCCAGATGTCGCGGCCAGTTGCCTGGTATGTATGGAGTTTCCAGCCCTTGGCCTG
>CAYQXC010000101.1:0-1926 GCA_964421545.1 uncultured archaeon
TATGGCGAGATTACCCATTACGTATTTTTTTTCATGTATCTGCTCCTTTATTACCAAAATTTTAGGCCCCTGTGATTCAGAATAAAAAGAGATCGGCTCGTGAAGAGAAATTTTTTCATTAAACTTATTCCGTATGGATAGGCAGTGACTTAATTCTAACATAGGTGTGACGTCTGCCAATGGCAACACTTGGAAAAGACCTATTTTTCGGGAGACACGGCTTTCTTTATCATCAAGGTTTTGTAGCCGGACTGAAGCACATTTCCGTCTTGGTTTAGGAGTTCGAGGTGGAGTTTCACAATGCCCCTGTCGGGTTTGCTGCGGCTTGGATTGGCCTCGCTAACCTTAAATTTCACATGTATTGTATCTCCAATGAAAAAAGGAGCACAATTCGTGCTTTTCATAAAAGATATTCAAACGCTGCCAACCAGATTCTCGCAGGCTAAACGATGATAACCGACGTAACAACACTTACTGTGCTTCCCATAAATCCTAACATGTCCCGGCTGATTATCTTTATGAATTGTGTTGCCCATACAAGCTCAAACAAGAGTTCAGCACCCCTGCCCTATATGTATTTGCTTTTCTGAAAATTTACAATGCCTCCTTCTTTCAGGCTAGTTGTGACTCTGCGTTGACAACATATTTCACGAAAGCCTCTGTTGTTCGGCGAGTTGGGGAAGTATTTCAGTCCCAGCTTATCTTCATTGGCCTTAATTCTAGGCGGCAAAAGTCAATGTAGTCCCAGACATATTTAGAATAAATTTTTTCCGCATTTCTTTTTCAATTTTCATAACGGCAGCCCTTCCGGTGCAGTGCGTTGGAATTATATAAATGGGATCAATTTCCTTAAGTTCCTTGACGGTAGGTTTTACTACTGTTTCCATAGGGGCATTACCGAGATGAAAACCCCCCATAACAGCGAAAATCTTTTCAAAACTTGAAATTTTTCTTGCATGTCTAATAGTATTTATAATGCCCGAGTGAGCACACCCTGATATAACCACAAGCCCCTTTCCTTTTACATTGGCGGCAATGGCACTATCATCTGGAAGGTCATCCCATTTCTCTTCCCCATTCAAGTGGTAAAATAAATTAGAAGCTCCCTTCTCAAAGTCTGTGATTCTCGGTATAGAGCCTAAGAATAGGATATCTCCATCGAGAAGTTGATAGGGCTTTTCTGTCTCCACAAGTGCTAAGCCTGCCTGCTTGACCGCTTTTCTGGTGAAAGCCGGGAGCTTTATTTTCAAACCTTCGTCTGTCTTTAGAAATCGCGATTCTCTGAAGACCTCTGGATGGGCCACGAACTCCAACCCCCTTTTCCCTGTCTTTTTTATCAGTTCTGTAAGTCCCCCAAAGTGGTCCATATGGCCATGAGAGAGAACACAAGCCTCTATACCTGTCAAATCTGCATTTAGCGAATCTGCATTAAAGGCTGCCCCGTAACTTGAAAAACCGAAATCGAAGAGGATACTTCGTGCCTTGTCTCCCCTCGTTGCTGTTACTATAGAAGAAAAGCCATGTTCGGCTAGAATTGTATTCTTCATTTCCATATCTTGTATAGCCTTGGCTCTTTTGACAACATCGGTATCGTCTTGGGGTACTAAATCAATGTAGTTATCTTGGAGTGTAATGACTTCTAACTTATCAATTTCGTTTAGCGTATTACTCATGTTCCCCTTCCTTTTTCAATAAATGGGTAGCGTGAATATGGCTTGCGCTTCTGAGGCTTCACGAAGAGCTTTAATTGAATTAAGTGGTGAGCCATCACATTGTGCTTTTCCTATATTTTTTGAAGTGCTCTTCGTGATACACTCTCGTCATATCTTCCAGTAGCAAGCCGTATAGTTCTAAAGTTTTATTGTAGCCGTCTTCAATGTTTTTCAATGCAATCAAACATCACAAAACCTATCAGCCAAGCACACA
>CAYQXC010000102.1:0-1872 GCA_964421545.1 uncultured archaeon
TCAGAGGCCATTTTGTGAACTTTCTTATTGTGAAATTGCTTCCCCTTCTGGCTATGTCTGTTCCTAGTGTTGCTTGGACTCTGGAGCCGTCAGGCAAGCTGCCTCCAATGAGAGGAACAGCAATAGAGATGTTTTTTCCACACCTCTGTGCAACCTTGCTGACAAATGTGTCAAGCTCTTCCTTGTCCTCAAACTTCACATTTGTCTTTATGCTTCCTATCAGGGGGTTCCTATGAAATACAAAAATAGGAATTCCAATACCGTCGCAGGAAATATCCTCTATGTTGGGGTCCTGCATCATGGGTTCTATCTTGTCCAGTCCGACAAAGTCCCTCTGGACATAGTAGAGAAAGTGCTTCCTCTTTTCAACTGGAAGCTCTGCTGCCATAAGGTCTATGGTTTCCTCAAACCTCTTTTTCAAGTATGTTCTTGCCTCGCCCTTTCTCATTGTTGTGAAGTCAATGTCAAGTTTTTCCATTATAGTGTTCTTTATTTTTTTTAGCAAATCCTTTTCACTGTCATTCAATACAGGCTCAATAAGGTAGTAGACAAGGGAGTTTTCTCCTCTGTTCCATTTTATGTTGGCACTGGCAAAGGGCACCCTGTCTTCAGACTGTATAAGATTGTAGACTATGTTTACAGACTTTAGATTAACATCAGGCTCATTGAACGCCAAGGGAGTTTTCTTTTTTATTATGTCGCTCTCCTTTTCCTTCTCAGCAATTTCTCCAACTTCCATCTTCTTTATATCAAGAGTGGCTGCTGGGCCAATTATTCCTGCTTGAGGCGGCATGCCCATCATTAAGGGAGATAACTGAACTTGCGGCATGTTCTCCAAGGCCTTTTTTTGCAGATTCTTGTAGCCGGAGACCGCCTTGTGGAAAACCCTGTACAGATTTATTCTTTTCGGTGGTCTCCTCAAAACAATTTTCATTTAAGCTCAATCTCCCCGTTCTTGGCGGTTATTTCCAGTAAACCGCCTGTGCTGTATATTATATTATTTTTTATTTTAATATTGAAATTGTATAGTGTTAAATTGGCATTCATGCCTCTTATTTCCGTGCACTCCAATAGCAGGAAGCCGTTCAGTTCCCTTATGGAATAGATGCAGTTTGAGAGCTTGGTGGGTATTGTCAGATTGTAGCTAACGTGGCTGTTTGTGGAATTCGACGTCTCAAAAACTCTTATTACGCTTCCCATTATCATCTGGCCTGTCATCTGAAGCTGGTATTCTGTGGTGGCCTTTTCATACTGCTGGTTTAGGCCTGAAAAAATATAGTACACTGAGACTATCATTATTACTCCGATTGTGAAGAAAAGAAGATATTCTATTGTTAGATACTGCCCTCTCATAAGAATAATTACACAAAGCTTATTTTTATTTTAATGACAGTCGTTGTGTCAAAAACAGTGGAGTTTTTTTCCATTTTCACGTATGAAGGCTGGGACAGCCTGGGGCCCTCAGTGAAGAAGTATACCTCATAATCACCTATGGGATAAATGAGGTGCAGGACAAGGGTTTCCCCCTCTTTCCTTTCTTGGATATAAGAAGCGCCTTCAGATATGTTAATCCAGTTCTTTTGCAAATCCAGCGAAATAGGTGTCCTTATTCCTATTGTCCTGCTGTTTATCAGTTCTATTGTCCCGTCAAGACTGAACTCTATTTCCCTCAGCCCTCCGAATCTTATTATATTGGAAATTTCATTATCCAGATCCTTCACGAATTTTTCCGAGGCCTCAAGCTTTGAGAAATCCATATTCTCCTGAAAAATGCTTCTGCTCCAAAGGGCTGCGAATGAAAAAAGAGAAATGCTGACAATAAACAAAAGAATAAAAACTATTGACTCGGCCTGTCCCTTCATAATAGTTATC
>CAYQXC010000103.1:0-1866 GCA_964421545.1 uncultured archaeon
AAAGGGAGAACGTGGTGGCGAAATCGTCGAATTCAAGTCCGGTGGAATCACTGGTGCCCGATATCAAGATGCATTCGAGAAGACACTGGGGAAACAACGTCTATCCAGCACTTGGACCAAATATGTTGTCGATCTCTCTAAAGAGGATCTTTCAAGTGTTATTGGCGCATTTGCCTGGGTGGCCGCTGGCAGTGATAATAGTGGCCACATAATTGCCTATATTACTAATCTCATGGTTGAGTGAAGTGGCGACAGCAGATAATAAAATTATTATTTTAACGGCGCTAATGTTTGTAAGCTTTTTATTCGCATCATGCCAAAAGACAAATGAGCCTAATGGGAAAAAGGAAGTTGAGGCGCTCGAAGAAGAGTTTAATAATAATTCTTCAGACCCACGATTAACAATTTCTGGTGAGGAATTTTATGAAAAAATACCTTTATCAGTTAATCGAATTGAAGGTAATTATAGAATAACTACATCCCCAGATGGACAAATCATTATTAGTGAAAATATAGATGTGGAAACAAAAAATTCTTTCGGTGGAGCTACCAACTTCAAAAAGCTTTACCTGACTGTCGGTAAAAATCCAATATCTAAATACATGAAAGTTTTTAAAGATGACTTAAACAGGAGTATCGTTCTAGAAGAGGGCGAAGAACCACAAGGGGATACTTTACTGAAAAAAGCTATTAACTTCAAACCAACTGTCACTTACTATAGTTTCTATTCCCATGGTGAACATTATTTGGGCAAGTACGACTTACCCGATATAATTGTACGAACAACGTGGGATAAGTTTAATGACGCAAAAATAAACAAATTAAACGTTAGAAAAGAAAAACTAACTAAGGAAGTAGCCGAGATACTTTACCAAGAACGCGCTTTCCCCCTTATGAAATTGTGGAAGTGGTACGTTACAGGAGAATATCAAAAAGATGCTGACGGTTGCTCTAAGGAAAAATTATTCAATAAGTATGCTCTTTCTAACGAAGCCAAAAAGAAAGTGGCAGAAAGAATTAGTAAGATTGAAAGCCTTAACACTGAAACAAAAAACCTTGAAAATGAGAACATTGAGGAAGAGTTTATCACGCTTCTTTCAAAACCTGATAAGGTCTATAAGAATGGCAATATAGAGTATTTCACGCAAAAAGGGATAACCACCCAACCGCTTACGGGCAAGGATGTATTTGCCCGCCATCAAGAGATTTTGAACCATCTGAAAGAGTGTCAGGATTCACAAAAACCTCTTTTGGAAGGAATAATTGAATCGTTTAAAGGGATAAAAGATAATCTGGGCAAAACTGTAATTGTTCTCACTGGTTACAGTAAAATTGACCCCACGACTGGCTTTGTCGAAGGAGACCCTTACTACATTGAATTTCGCATTTACCCTCCGCCCTTCAAAAAATTAACATATAACCAGATAAAGGGCCGTATTCAAGAAATTGAAAGAGAAATTAAAAAAAGAGAAGGTAAAAAAGAGGTTGATTTACCATATGTTAAGACCCTAGAATACATTCAAAAAGAAAAAGAGATTCTGGAAGAGACATTCAAGATTGGTCCGAAAGACAACCCACAGTTGATCGTTTATCTCCCAGAAATCTTACTTTACCACGCTGGTATTGCCAACGAAACTTATACTTACAGATATGATCCGAAGAAAGGAAACGAAGCAGATTTTTTTAGAGGCTTGAAATAATTAATGACAAAAAAAGAGGTTGTTCTATTTGGAACATACCCGAAACTTCATTTAACAACAGCTTTGCGCTAAGGGCCTTCGGCAAACAGGCTCTTATAAAGGGGGACGGGGTTGAATTTAGGCGTTTCTGGCGTTTCTTTTTTCATTTTTTTGTGGTAATAAAGTC
>CAYQXC010000104.1:0-1831 GCA_964421545.1 uncultured archaeon
ACCAAGATGCTGGGAAAGATGGGAGTTCTGAGCACAATTCAGATTTTCAACTACACTTTCGCGGGCCTGACATTCTTCCTGACTCTCTGGATATTCGGGAGGAATAAGAAGCTCATCAATGAATTGGAGGGCTCCTACTTCAAAAGCAGGGCAAATGACATCTTTGCGACAATCGCCTGTCTCTCATTGGCTGGCTTGCCAGCCTTCAACATGTTTGTCTCGGAATGGTTTTTGTTCGTGGGGAGCTTTGCCATAACTCCCATAATAACAGTCCTGGGAATATTCCTTGCTCTGCTGCTTTTCATAATGTATTATAAGATAGTTTATGTCTTGCTTGTGGGAGAGGGAAGGCAGAAAACAATTCCCTTGCCAGTGACAATAGTCAACGGCATAATGGCCACGATTTGCGTTGTATTAGGATTGCTGCCTTGGCTGCAGCTGGAGATACTTACAAGAGTGGTGATATGAAAAAGAAAAAAACAAAGCACATACTTGACATCTACATGGGAGGGGAAAGGGACCCGGAGAAGCTGATTATTCCAGAGGACTTGGGAAAGTTCTTCAACAAGAAAAGAGTTTTTATGGTGTTCTTCGTATTATTGATAATGCTTTTGATTGCAGGTGCTGGTCTATGAAAAGAATAAAGAAGTCGCCTTGGATTACCAACTATGACGTCGGGGGATGCAACGGTTGTATACTGGAGATATTCGCCTTGCTTACTCCTAGGTATGATATTGAGAGGTTCGGCTTTTTGTTAAAGGCGAGTGCAAGGCACGCGGACATACTCATAGTTAGCGGGATAGTCAACAGGCAGAACAAGGAAAGGCTGAAGACAATATATGACCAGATGGCGAAGAATAAGAAGGTCGTTGTGGTCGGTTCGTGTGCAATAAGCGGAGGACCATTCAAGGACTGCTACAACTTCGCGGGCCCCGTTGACAAGGTGATACCAGTGGACATGTACATTCCCGGTTGCCCCCCAAGACCGGAAGCCATAATGGAGGGTCTGTTAAAACTGTTAGGTGGTTTGGATGATAAAGGTAAGACATAGGATAAATAAGTACTCGAGGCTGATAGCCATTGTTTGCAGGCATGAGAAGGATTTTTATCTGGACTATTATTTTGATTACAAAGGCAGAATATCCGTGCTGAAGTTCAAGGTTTCCAAGAAGAAGCCGGTGATAGAGAGCATAGTTGCGGACTATCCGGGTGCGGACTATTATGAGAGGGAGATTCACGACTTCTTCGGAGTTGAGTTCAGCGGCAACCCCAACCTTCACCTGAAGCTGTTCCTGCCAGACGACTGGAACAAGAAACCTCCAATGTTAAAGGATGATAAGAATGCATGACATGAAGCACGACTACACAATACCACTGGGTCCCCAGCACCCGACCCTGAAAGAGCCAATGTGCATAAGGGTCAGCTTGGATGGCAATGTCATCAAGGATGTCAATGTGAGGATGGGTTACACGCACAAGGGAATTGAAAAGGTTATGGAGGGAAAGAACCCCGACTCTGCCCTTTATGTTACACAGAGAATATGCGGCATATGCTCTGCTGCACATGAGAACGCCTACTGCAGGACTGTTGAGGCTATTTTGAATTATGATCCAGAGCCAAAGGTTAAGTATCTTAGGGCCCTGATGATGGAACTCGAGAGAATGCACAGCCATCTCTTGTGGCTTGGTGTCATGTCGCATGAGATAGGCTATGAAACCCTGTTCATGTACTTCTGGAGGGAGAGAGAAAAGATAATAGACATTTTCGAGAAGATGACAGGCGGGAGGGTTCATCACAACTATAATAAAATAAGGACAGTCAGGTTTGACT
>CAYQXC010000105.1:0-1655 GCA_964421545.1 uncultured archaeon
CCTGTTCCAGCTATTATTCTACAAGAGCATAGAATTGACCATAATACTCTTTTCGATCAATTTCATGGTTTTCGGGCTAGAATTGACAAAAACAGTATCTAAAAGAGGGTTTTTGCTAAAGCTTGAAGGCGTAGAAAGGAACCTAAATAACATAGTGAGCAGCATGATTTCCCCCCAAATAGCCAGAATAGGGAAAGATAAGAAAGAAATCATAGAATGGCTGAACAAATTTTAATATGTTTTAATACAACAATAAGTTATTTTCAAGCATAAATCTATAGATATTTGAACTGTCGGGCTATTGACGGAGACTATAGAACTTTTTTCGACTCAATGTCCTTGATATTGTCATGCCCTCGTCTTCCATCTGCTTCAAATATTCATTGCACCTTGTTCTCGACAGTTTTATTAGTTTGCTCAATTGGTATGGAGTGACCTCCCTGTATTTCTGCAGTATCAGCCTAATAGCCTCTTTTGTCTTCACTGATATTGTGCGCCTTTGGAGGGTTATGCCGCTTGCCGAGATCACATCATTGACACTTCTCAAATTCGACTCTATCTTGTCGATTTTCTGGTTTAAACCCTTTAATCTCTCAATCTCAATTGCCAGCTGCGCATAGCGCAAGTCCAGCTGCTTCAACAGAGTCTCTATTGAATTCTTCTCATCTTCCTTGGATTTGAAAAAAGACATAAACATTATTATATTCTTCTTTTTTCTTTATTTAAAAACTTTTCGACAGCACATTCTTTTTTCGTATTGTCGAGATTTCACATGTTCTCCACTTTTGTTGGATTTAATATCATCGACATGAAATTTAGGTTATAAAATCTGGCCAGGTCTGTTGTACAATATTGTACAAAAGGTTTTTTAATGACAATAAAGGAACCTAGAAAAATTATAATTGAAGCTTTGATGAAAAATCCTGAAGGTTTGACACTTCTTTCACTGGCTGATGCAACCGGATTGCACCGGCACACAGCTACCAAGTATGTCCACGAGCTGATTGGCGCTGGCATAATTTACCAGAGGAGTGTCGGAGCTGCAAAGCTTTGCTACTTGAAGAAAAAGATAGAGAATGAAACTGACGAGAAAAGGGTCCTAGATATGCTTAGAAAGAAGAGAAAAGGAAGCACCCAGATGAAGGTTTTAGTGGCTGTTGTCATCCTGTCCTTCCTTTTGAGCGAGTCAGTGATCATAGCATACGAGAACAGCTCATTTTTGAACAATACCAACTTCTCAAACACCAGCCCAGTAACATCAACCTCCAATATCTCAAACCTGACTGCCTTGCTCAACATAACACAGGAAATCAGCAACATAACAAATAATTCTGTCGAGACGTCGACAAATGAAACTATGTTGAATAATAGTGGAACTGTTGGGGGAACTAACGAAACATTTGTTTTGGATTCTAATGAAACTACAAGCAATGAAACAAGTGCTCCAAACGCAACAGAAACCACTAATCAGAGCATAATTTCTAATAACACAACAAACGAAACTCTGGAAGTGAATGGAACTGACGAAATTTCAAATGAAACATTACTTGAAAACATAACAGACATTATTGGCAACTTGACGACCAATTTTACCCTAAACGAAACATCTATAGATTCTGAAACTAATACAACAGCAAATATTACTGTTAATCTCA
>CAYQXC010000106.1:0-1583 GCA_964421545.1 uncultured archaeon
GTCTTTGCTATGCGCGCTTCCCCTTTCCTTGACAATGTTCAATACCTGCTTCAATTCGCCCCCAATTTCAACATATCTCAACATGATAACATTATCTATGATTGTCGAAAGATGACTTTCTGTCAATTCTATTGCACCTATCAAGGTTCCTGTTGCCGATGTAAGAACGGTTGTCACATTCTGTATTTTCAAATAGCCGTTGAGTCTTTTTGTAAAGCTCATAAAGGCAATTTCAGAAAAAGATTTTGAAATAGAAGATAAGGAATCAACAACACATCTCTTGATTTTCTTACTTTCCACTATCTCCCTTATGTCTGCAAGATGCTCTTCGAGAAATTTTTCACTGGGATAGACACATCTCAATATAAGCAGACCCTTTTCTTCGTACGGTCTCAAGTCCCATCCAAAGCCCTTTGCGTTTCTCAATAGCTGAGCTTTACTTTCTTCGAAACCGGCATACAGACATGTTTCCCCATTTCTTAGCCCATCCACAATAAATTGCAGGCCTACAGAGGTTTTTCCTGTTCCAGTTGAACCGGCAACAAGCGTTGAAGAGCCCTTGAAAAAGCCTCCCGCCATCATTGCATCCAATACACTGTTGCCTGTTGAAATCCTTTCAAATGAAGAAGAGTAGTTTAGTGGAACCCTGATTTTGGGGAAAACAATTATTCCTTCTTTTGAAATCTTAAAGAAGAGGTCGTCTGTGTTGTACTTCCTTCCCCTGATTTTTATTATCTGCATTTTTCTCTGCAATTCGTCCCTTATTCTTATCTGGTCTAGCCTTATAATAGCGTCAGAAATAAACTCTTCAACATCATAAACAGAGAACCTTTTCTTCCCTGAAACCTCGCTTGTTAGAATTGTTGTGCACCCAAGAGTTGCCAGCATCTTGCCAAGCTCAAAAATGAATTTTCTTATCTTGGATTTTTCATTAAGATTATAGGCTATCGCAGTTACAGAATCTATGCAAAGTCTTTTTGCATTTGTCAGCTTTACTTGCTCTTCAATGAAATTCAGAACTTTTTTTTGGTCGAAGCCCTTTTTCTTGTAAATATCCCTTATGTCAATAATCTTCAGCCTTTCCTGCTCTATGGCTTGCCTGTCATAAAACCCCATTGACTCAAGGTTTTTGATTGTCTTGAAAAGGGGCTCTGTCAGTGTTATGTAAATCCCGTTTTCATTGTTCTTAATGCCTTCGAAAAGCCATTGAAAAGAGAATATTGTTTTGCCGGATCCCGAAGATCCTGAAAGCAGGACAACTGCGCCTTTGGGGAATCCTCCTCCAAGAAGAATGTCAAGCTCTATAATGCCTGTTGGTGAACTAATTGTATTTTGAAGCTGGTTTTGAATTTCCGGTGAAAACATTTGCTGTTGTGGTAAAGGCTCTTGATACTGTTGGTTAGTTTGTTGTATAGGCATCGGCGGTTGATATGGAGTGATGTTCTCTTTCATGTTTTTCTTAACTGTTTTTTTGTCTTTCATTTCATCCCTATTATGATGTAATATTTAATATTACAAATATAGAAATTTTCCTTTATATTCTTTATTTTTTTTCTTCTTCCTTTTTTTTATTATTTGTCTTT
>CAYQXC010000107.1:0-1573 GCA_964421545.1 uncultured archaeon
AGTCGTTACACAGATCACGGCCAGCACCACTAGAATTTTTATTGTTTTTTTAGTTTTCTTTTCCATTTTTTGTCTCCTTGAGATTTTTGTTTTTATTTACTTTTTTGGTTTCTTCTATTCTATTTATATAAGCGGGAGAAAAAGGAGAAACGAACGATTTAATTAGAAATTTTCTGAAAAAAGCCACAGTTTTACGATGTGTTAATTTGGGAAATTTGCAATACTGGGTTGATTCGACAATAATCTGATAATTTAAAACACACTTGAGTTTTTTACCAAACTTGCAAAAATACCAAATATGACGTAACCACTTGTTTTATAAGGTGTTCCTTAATAAAAAACTACAAAACTAAACTACTACAATCATGAAAAAGGGCGAGTCTCAAGACTTGCCCAGTTAAAATTGCAACCGGCAAAAGAATTACTGTGCGATGAATGTATATCCATCTCTATTCTTTAACCATTGGCCATTAGCAAATGGAAATACAGCGGTGTAAACATGTTTCTCGTTAAAGTAGAATTCCACAACATATTCCCCTCTTCCTCTAAGGGTTTGTCTTGAGGGTGCTGCATAGCGAAGAGGAAATTGCTTGGTTTCGCCCATTGACATCCTCATGTGAGCTGGTTTGAGCGTGCCAGCTACGACTTTCCCACGGATTACAAGCATTTCCCGATAACCAACAAGTATTCCATTGGGAGCATCAAGAGTATTATCAAACGAGGCTATAATACCATTGGGGCGAACCTGCACATCATAAACAACTCGCCCGCTTGCCTGGGCTGCAGAGGTCAATGCTCCTATGGCCATCAATATTAAGAGTGTTGTTGCCATGATTTTCGTTGTTTTTGTTTGTGTCTTCATTTTTTGACTCCTTAAAAAATTGGTTTTCTATTTACTTTTTAATTTTGTTTGTTCTATCCATATAAGCGGATACAAAATGGCAACCGAACGATTTAATTGAAAATTTTCTGAATATTGGTAAAATTCTTCTATTGGCTCTAATTCTTGTGGTTTCTAATAACATGAAGAAAAGCTTTAACTATCAGACACAGCGTTTAGTTAGACTTGCCAAAAATGGCGATGAATCTGCCTTGGGTGACTTATTTAAGGTTCACGGGGAACGAGTACGGCGAAGAGTACGAATGCAAATGGGGCCGAAGATTCGAAGTAGGCTGGAAACTATGGATGTTGTGCAAAATGTGTTTGTTTCAGCCTTAAGAAGCTTAGACGATTTCACTTACCAAAAAGAGGGGGATTTTCTAAGATGGCTGACCACAATAGCCAAAAATAGAATCCGGGACAGTTTGCGTGAGGAGGATGCGGAGAAACGTGGTGGGAAGATAAAAAAAGTTCCTCTCAATAATAACTCAACCACCCAGAGTGATGCCATCGAGAATTACGGTCCGTCTTATACTACGACGCCAAGCTTAATAATGTCTCGACGAGAGGATCTAAACAAACTTGAAAAAGCGATAGATAAATTAAAGCCTGAATATAGAGAAGTGATTATTTTGACAAAAATTGAAGAGCTTTCCTATAAAGAAGTAGCGGAGAAATTAGGAAAAACTGCTG
>CAYQXC010000108.1:0-1563 GCA_964421545.1 uncultured archaeon
AAACACTCGTTCCTTGGCCGCCTACAAATATTATCGCGTCAAACTCCTCAGTGTCAACGTCGTAGAAGTTCATGTCAGGCTTGACTATCTTGCCGAACATGCTTTTCGAGAGCTGGCCCGTTGAATTCACAACAGTAACCTCTATACCAGAGTCCTCCAGAACTCCTTTTGTCTCAAAGAACTCCTCGTCCCTGAAGTCATTGGGTGCAATAACCATAAGGGCCTTCTTGCTCATGAGAGATTATTTGTGTTTTTAAAACAAATAAATAGTTGTTGGTCTCATTATTTACAGTGATATTATGCCAGTAGTCGGAATGAGTATAGATAGTATAAATGCAAAGAAGTACGCGGAAGTTACTGTTGGAGTAAAGGTGAACAGCAACACCAACCTGAAGGGAGTCAAGGAGCAGAGCATTCCCGGTCTTGACAAGAAAGCACTGACAATCGAGTTTGACTTCTTGACGCAATATATGGACAAGAAGGAGAAGAAAGTGGCCGAGTTCATAATCGGCGGCAGCGTGCTCGTTGTTGACATGAAACACAAGGATATAATTGAGAGGTGGAACAAGGAAAAGAAGCTTCCTGAAGACTTAAGCCTACAGGTTGTGAATCTTATATTCAACAAGTGTGCGAAGAAGTCAATAATCCTGAGTGATGACCTGCAATTGCCCTCGCCAGTTCCTTTGCCTTTCGCAAAGAAGAGCAAGTAGACTCAAGATTTTAAGTAGTGGGAAAAAATATTCTATATGTTTGAGAAGGCTGTTGAATTTCTAAAGAACTCTAAGGGCAGGAATATTGTTATCTACGACACTGACGGCGACGGCATCAGTGCTGCTGTGATTGTAGCCAAGACCCTGAAAATATTGTTTGGCAAATACCCGAAGGCAATGCCCGGTGACCATGACTTGCTATACATAACCAGCAGCCGAGACGAGATTTCCAGACAGAATGCAGACAGCATAATAATAGTTGACATGTCTGTGGACAACAAAGCTGGTTACATCTCAAGGCTTGCCAGAAAACACAAGATTCTCATTATAGACCACCACCAGTCCCATAAGAACATGAACAGAAACAAGAACATAGTCCATGTCAACCCGTGCTTCTGGAAATCAAAAATACCTAGCTTCAGGTACGCCGCGAGCAAAATTGCCTTTGACATCTGCAGAAAGGCAGCAGACATAGAAGATTTGGACTGGCTGGCAGGCGTGGGAATAATAAATGATTATTCCGGGAAATCATGGAGGGGTTTCCTAAACAAGATATACAAAAAATACCCGTATCTGAAAGGCAGAGACAATTATTCCTTTGAAAACAGGCTCGGCTACATCACACACCTGATTACATCGGGTTATTATCCCAAAAAAAGGAGCGGCAAAATAGGGTATGATGCATGCATGAAAGCGGAAACCCCAATGGACATAATCAGGACAAAATCAGAGCCTGCAAAAAGATTGAAAAGGATGTATGACTGCATTGAGAAGGAAATAAAGGATACAATGAAAGTATGGAGAAAAGAAGCTGAATTAATCGATGACAAGGAATTGATAATCCTAAATCTAA
>CAYQXC010000109.1:0-1552 GCA_964421545.1 uncultured archaeon
GCATATGAACATAATTATTATGTGCGATGGCACAAAATAAGTTAGGTGAGATTTTATGCCAAGAGCAGATGGAACTGGTCCTTTGGGTGAAGGACCTATGAATGGAAGGGGTTTGGGATTTTGTGCAGATTTTGAGAGACCTGGATTTACGAACCCTGTGCCTAGAGGAGGTTTCGGCCGTGGTTTGGGTAGAGGATTTGGAAGAGGACGTGGCTTTGGCAGAGGCTTTGGATGGAGAAGATTTGGAAATTATCCATATCCAGCTCAGCCAGTACAAGCCCAATCAGTGCCTCCAGCACGATTCCAGGCACAATTGACAAAGGAGCAAGAAATGCAGTTTTTAGAACATGAAGTAAGTGCTTTAGAAAATGAGAGAAAAGCTTTGGAAGATGAGTTGGGGTCTATTAAAAAAAGACTTGAAGAGTTAAGGAAATAAACATAATAAATAAAATAGATATAGGTGAGATTATGCCAAATGGTAGAGGTGGAAGATTCAGGGCTCCCACAGGGGGAGGACGTGGAAGACAGCCTGGTGGTTTTGGTCTAGGGCCAGTCGGGAACTGCGTATGTCCGAAATGCGGGCATACTGTTGTTCACCAGAGAGGAATCCCTTGTTTTAATCTGAAATGTCCCAAGTGCGGAGCACCCATGACAAGAGGTTAAGATTATGGATTCAAAGAAGCAAGAGAAGTTAAAGCAGGGAGAGAAGGTTGCACTTGTAAGTATCTTGACCTCCCTGTTATTGTCTATTTCAAAAGCCATCATAGGATTTTCTGCTGGCAGCATAATTCTTGTAACAGACGCCCTTCACAGCGGTGCTGACACCATGACAGGGTTTGCATCCTGGTTTGGCTTGAAGGTTTCTCAGAAAAAGCCCAGTGAGAGATTTCATTATGGTTACTACAAGGCAGAGAATCTTGCAACCTTGGTTGTTTCAGCCTTTATTCTTTATGCTGCCTTTGAACTACTTTTGCAAGGATATTCTAAGCTTTTCATACTGTCTCAGCTTGAAAGGCCTTTGGAGGCACTGAGTATTGCTTTAGTCTCATCTGTGGTTTCCTATTTTCTTTCAAGGTACATGAGAAAGGCAGGAAAAAAGATAAACTCACAGTCCTTGATTGCGAACTCAAACGAGAGAAGAGTGGATATATTTTCCTCTCTGATAGTTTTTGTAGCAATTCTTTTGACATTCTTTAAGATCCCCTATGTGGAGGGCATTATAACAATGTTCATTTCCTTGCTTGCTATTAAAATAGGCATTGAGACAGCCAAGGACTCTGTTTTCGGTCTGATGGATGTGAGTCCCAGTAAGGAGATAGAGAATAAGGTCAAGCTTATATTGAATTCAAATTCAGGAATCGAGGATTTTGAGAATTTGAAGCTAAGAAAGTCTGGCCCCTTTGACTTCGGGGAAGTCAAGGTAAAGATAAGGAAGTCTGTTGATGTGAAAAGGGCCCATGAAATAGCGGACAGCATAGAAAAAAGAATAAAAGAAGAGATAAGTGACATTGACTCCTTCACAATACATGTGGAGCCCTATGAGGCAGAAGAG
>CAYQXC010000110.1:0-1541 GCA_964421545.1 uncultured archaeon
AAATATCTAAATTTTGAAAGCTGTTAGGTATGTTAATCCTTTCTTTTAATTTTTTATCTTCATTTATTAAGTTTATAAATATATCTCTAAAAAAAGCTTCTAATGAAGTTACATAAGAAACAATACACCAGTTATATAAAATAGTATAACGATCAATCTTTTTTAATTCTCTATTAACTCCTTTAAGAATCACATTAACAATATCCTTAGCAGGGGAGCCTACTTTTGATGATTTATAATGTTTTTCTATATCTTCTTCTGGAAATCCATATTTAGATTTTAAAAATTTATTTACTGTTTTCATATCACTAGTATAAAATAAAAATCTTATTTTATACAAGTTCTCTAAATAAGGAAGAAATGCTAAAAATGAACTTTTGATTTTATTTTCCATTGCTTTCTTTTCCTTTTCTTTCATATTATTTTATTAAAAATGAAACTTAAAAAATACTTCACATTTCTAGTAAACTCAAAAAAGGTAAAAATCAGAACTTAAGACTAATCTTCAATTCGTCTACAAACTCTTTCAATTTCTCTTATTTCACTAAATAAAGAATATCTCCGAATGACTTGTAGACAACAAAAATAAAACAACAAAAAGTGCGGAGGGCCGGATTTGAACCGGCGAAGGGACTAACCCATAGACTCCTCAAGCCTACTGAATTGACCAGACTATCAGACCTCCGCGTTGTTATAGAATTAGTAACCAAGAAACTATTAAAATAACTATATTGCCTTGATGTGCTCGGGCTTGGCTATGACCTTCTTGAGCATGTTGCCCGCCTTTATCTCGACCAGATAGGCCCTTCCCCTTGTGCCCACAACCTTGCCAGTATGGCCCTGGAACCTCCTGAAAGGCATGCCGCTAGTCGATGAAGAATCAATGTCAACAACAATCCTCTGACCCAATTCAAACTTCCTCATGAACTGGTTGACTGTTGACCTGCTGTTCTTCTTGAACCTGTGCCTTGTCCCCTTTCTCGGACCGTGAGATTTTACAACCATCAAAACACCAGTTTAATTTAATTAGTTAAAACCTTATAAATTTATATGCCTTTGGTAATTGGCCTCACAGGACTTGCGGGCTCCGGCAAGGGAGCAGCTTCTGATTACTTAGTAAAGAAGGGCTTCTCAAAGCTTGTTCTTTCAGACATACTGAGAGAGGAGGCAGAGAAGAGAGGTCTGCTAAAGGATAAGGACTACGAGGAGAGCAAGGCAATCCTATCCAAGCTTGGCGGAGAATTGAGAGAGAAAACAGGCAAGATGGAAATCCTGGCAGAAATGATGGTTGAAAAAATAAAGGCCAACAAACTGGAGAAAGTGGTTGTTGACGGGTTCAGGTCTGTTGAGGAGGTTGAAAGCTTCAAGAAAAGCTTCAATGATTTCCACTTAATCTACGTTGAAACCAAGGAAGAGATAAGATTCAGTAGGAGAAGAAAAGACGACCCCCATGCAGACTTGGAGGAGTTCAGGAAAAGAGACAAGAGGGACATAGAGGAAAAGGGATTAGGAAAGGTAATTAAGATAGCTGAATTCAAGAT